>NZ_DFDO01000016.1:0-4817 GCF_002367915.1 Acinetobacter sp. UBA3025 | reverse complement strand
GGTTGTTGGGGCCGCTATGTATAACTTCGGCCTACCTTCTACCTTAAAAGCCTGGATTGACCGCATTAGTGTGGCAGGGCGTACTTTTAAATATACAGAAAATGGCCCAGTGGGTCTGGCAGGTGAAAAGAAAGTCTATATTGCCAGTAGTCGTGGTGGTGTTTATGGCGAACAAAGCCCAGTTGATTTCCAGGAAGCTTTCCTGAAAACTGTATTTAACTTTACTGGCGTAACTGATGTGCACGTGATTCGTGCTGAAGGCGTCAATATGGGCGATGCTGCGAAACAGCAGGCAATTGAAACGGCGATGGCTCAGGTAAGCCAGATCTAAAAAGCGATAGAAAATTAATGAACAAAAAGGTCAGTAATTGCTGACCTTTTTTATGGCTTCTTCTAAATTTCTAGTCTCGATCTAGACGATGAGCAAACTCTGAGAGATCCGCCAGCGCTTGTCGAGCCTCTTCAAACCAGGCACTAAACATCTGAAAATTATGCCACATGCCGGTATATAACTTGAATTCAACCTCGACACCCGCCTGTTCCGCTTTTTCCTTGAAGCGTGTGGCATCATCCAGCAGAATCTCTTTAGATCCCACCTGTACATGTATCGGCGGCAAACCACTGAGATCGGCAAAAAATGGGGAAATCTCTGGATCGCCACGATCCATTGCACTCGGTACATAATACTGAATCCCGGTTTTCAGGGTTTCAATCGACAGCAGGGCATCATGTTTCTGATTATAGCGTAGTGATTCACTGGTCAGGGTCAGATCAAGGAAAGGGGAAAGTAGAATTAGCCCACTCACTTGGGGCAGGCCTTCCTGCTGTAATTTGAGTGCCAATGCCAACGCTAGATTAGCACCACACGAATCTCCGGACAGAATAATATCCTTAGCCTGAATGCCCTGATCTAATAACAGATTATAGACATCAAATAGGGCCTCCAAAGGTTCAGGATAAGCAGATTCAGGAGCCAGAGGATAATCAATATGCAGCACCTGCATCTGGGTGCGAGCGGCAATCTGGGTCATAAAGGCACGATGGGTATTTAAGGAACCGAGATAAAAAGCACCACCATGAATATGGAAAATCAGCTGGCTGGATTCCTGCTGTGGTTTGATTTCCTCGGCATGTACACCTGCCAGCCGGAGCGAACGGATTTGTACGGACTTATCTTGCGGAAAAATCTTGCACATCTGCTCCAGTGCGACCCGTAAGGAGCTTGGAGGAAGATTGAACCGACTAGGCGCGCGGATGGTCGCTTTTAAAAGACTTTCTGTAATTAATTGTTTCGTCACGGGGCTCATCTTCATCTTCTTTCCATCTTTTTCTGCTTTTATTGATTATGTAGATTATTTACCAACAATATTTACAAGGTTACACTAAATAGTCACAGGTAAAAATTGCAAAAATGTTGTGACTTTTTAATACTACATCGGTCTATCTCAGACTAGGGAAATGAAGAAAAATGAAAAAAATTACGCTAATGTTAGGACTACTCGGCTTATCTGCGCTGGCCAATGCTGCAGATCCTTTAAATGGTACCGTTTGGAAAACGATTGACGACGAAACCAAACAACCAAAGGCTATAGTAAAATTTACTGAGCAAAAAAATGGGACATTATCTGCAAGCATCCAATCGGTATTAACACCGGGTGAAGAAAATGCTTGTACAAAATGTGAAGGTCCGTATCACAATAAATCGCTGAAAGGTTTAACGATTGTGAAAGGCCTGAAAAATACAGGCGGAACCAGCTATGACAGTGGTTCGATCCTGGATCCAAAATCTGGTAAAACTTATAAGCTGAAAGGCAACCTGACAGACGGCGGCAAGAAACTTGAGCTGCGCGGTTATATCGGCGTGTCTGCTTTAGGTCGTAACCAAACCTGGATTCGTGCCAAATAATAGATCATGACCGTTCTCTAAAAACTACCATAAAAAAGCCTGACAGAAGTCAGGCTTTTTTTATTCTTCCAGCTCATCTGGGATGATTAGTCTTTTAGCTTTTGATAAGCGGCTTCATCAAAACCAGCGATAAAACCAGTTGCAGTCTGTAATACCGGACGTTTGATCAGGCTGGTATGAGTAGTTAAGGCGGTAATCAGATTATCTTCACTGGCAAGGGCATTTTCCTGCTCTTCTGCAGTGAGTTTACGCCAGGTGGTGCCTTTCTTATTCAGTACCACATCTTGACCTAAAGCATCTAGCCAGGTTTTAACAGTATCCGCGTCAATTCCCTGTTTTTTATAATCATGAAATTCGTAAGCCAATCCCAGTTCATCAAGTAAATCAAAAGCTTTTTTCATTGAATTGCAGTTTTTAATGCCATAAATCTTGAGCATGCTCGCTGTATCCCAAACAGTTTATTTATTGATGGCTTAGCTTAGCTGAATTTATGCCGATCGCCTATGTGCTTCCAAGAAGCTTGTTTTTAAGCAATATTTAAAAGACATGTCATTCGATTGACATCGTTTAAGAGCAGAATGGGTATTAAAAGTAAGTGTTGAAGTTTAAGAATAAGAAAAAAATGAAGGTACTGAAATGAGAAAACCCGCATCTAATCATCCTGATTATGCGGGTCTCAATACAACGTCCGTTGTCACATCCTTGAAAAACAAGCTAAATCTGATAGTTTGTTTTATTTTCTTCCTACGGCGTCCTGTCCTTATAATGTCATCCTGACATATCCCTGTGCCGTGTGAGTATCATGCGCTGTTAGGGTCTGAAGATAAACCTGAAAATACGTCATGTAGTGTAGGTAATAAACCTTAATTGAGTGAACAATTGTTCACTCAATACTTGGGTTGGTTTTAGATTTTATAGTCAATAATCACGGGTGCATGGTCACTAAACCATTCATCTTTATAGACCCAGGCATTTACAGTACGGTTTTTCCAGTCCGGTGAACAGGCCTGATAGTCAATCCGCCAGCCCACGTTCTTGGCACGGGCTTGACCACGATTTGACCACCAGGAATACAGTTCGGCTTCTTTACGAACTTCGCGGAACGTATCGACATAACCCAACTCATCATAAATATGATCTAACCAGGCACGTTCATGTGGCAAGCAGCCTGATGCTTTCTGGTTACCGGACCAGTTTTTAATATCGATGCGTTTATGCACGATATTGTAATCACCACAGACAATGATGGATTTCTCTTCATCGCGCCATTGTTTCAGGATCTTTTTATACTCTTCCAGAAAGTGATCTTTACGTGCCTGCGCTTCATCGCCCGAAGAACCTGAAGGTAAATACAGCGAACAGATATGCGCTGTTTTTTCCAGACCCAAGTCAAATTCTGCCGAGATAAAGCGGCCTTGAGAATCAGCCAGTTCAAAACCCAGACCATCAGTAATGGAAACAAAAGGCAGACGGCTATAAATCGCTGTACCTGCATAACCTGGACGCTCGGCAGGGAACAGGTGGGTATACCAGCCTTCAGGCTTGAATTTGTCAGTCCACTGCGCATGGGTAATCCGGCTTTCCTGCATGCAGATCACATCGGCATCAGACTGTTCGATCCACTCTAACAAGCCCTTGCTGACGGAGGAACGTAAACCGTTGACATTAATTGAAACGACACGAAGAATTTTTTGATCACCTGGATAGCTACTCTTTGGTATCATGCGCAAGTCTTACCCTTAATTAATGGATTTAGGAGCACCTCATGTCAACGCCAGCTCAGTTTAACCCGCAAGCTTTTATCGAACTCGCATTATCACGTGGTGTGCTTAAATTTGGTGAGTTTACTTTAAAATCAGGACGTGTGAGTCCTTATTTTTTTAATGCTGGCTTGCTCAATGACGGTGAAGCCTTGTCACTACTGGCTTCTGGCTATGCTGCAAAATTAACTGAATGTGACAATGTTGAAGTGATTTTTGGACCAGCATACAAAGGCATTCCTTTTGTGGCGGCTACAGCAGTGGCGCTGTCTCAAAATCATGGCGTAAGCGTGCCATGGGGTTTTAACCGTAAAGAAGCCAAAGATCACGGTGAAGGTGGTGTGCTGGTAGGTGCTTCAGTGGAAGGGAAAAAAGTCTGGATTATTGATGATGTGATTACAGCCGGTACTGCCATTCGTGAAGTAGTCACCATCCTGAAAAATGCCGGTGCGCAAATTGCAGGTGTACTGGTTGCTCTTGATCGTCAGGAAAAAGGCCAAGGTGAATTATCTGCTATTCAGGAAGTACAAAAAGAACTGGAAATTCCAGTACATGCACTAATTACTATGAAAGATTTAATGAATTACCTAGATGCAAAAGGCGATAGCGAAGCATTGGCGAAAATGGAAGCTTATCGTGTGAAATACGGAATCTAAGACCTGATTCAACAGATAAAAAGTAAAGCCTTAGTAATCTAAGGCTTTACTTTTTATAGGAAGAAAGATTCTGTTCAGGCGACTGTATTTAAAAGAAATATAAATAATAAAATAGAAATTCTGATCTAGATAAACTTTAAATTTGATAAGTTATATTATCTTCTTCAAAATTAAATTTTATATAAATATTCTTCTCAATATATAAATCTTGATCAAAATTATTTTAATTAAAAAGAACAATATTTTTAAAAGAAACTCATTAAAGCATGAATTAAACCTCATAAAGTCTCTTTACAAATAAAATTAATAAGATAGTTATGGTCATTGTTTACAAATTGTAATCCGCCTATATTAAAATAAACATTAAGTAATTAATTATAAGAATTTCATAATTTTAATTGATTTAAAATAAGAGTACTAGGAATGGATTATTGGAACAGTGTTTTATTTATATCGATTATAACGGTGGTAGGTTTGGCCATTATTGTCATGCTG
>NZ_DFDO01000037.1:0-3465 GCF_002367915.1 Acinetobacter sp. UBA3025 | reverse complement strand
TGTTTAATATCATCTACTGCATTGCAAAAATCCAGCACGATACCTTTGCGTGGCTGGTAATACATGGCATTGATCGAAAAATCTCGACGAGCAAAATCCTGCTCAATGGTGCCCCAGTTATTATCGCGCAGGATCATCCCTGCTGCAGAGGTCACCGCTTTTTTAGGAGGCGCACGGAAAGTTGCCACTTCAACCAGTTCACGGCCCGAATAGACATGCGCCAGCTCGAAACGTCGTCCGATAATCCGACAACGCCGTCCGAACACTTCTTTAACCTGAGCTGGTGTAGCATTGGTCACTGCATCGAAATCTTTGGGATTTAAACCCAGCATCAGATCCCGGACACCACCACCTACGATATAAGCTTCATAGCCTGCCTTGGTTAAGGCATCAATCACATCGAGAATATAAGAAGGTAATTGAGCGGTTGATAAACCACATTTTGACGCGCGCAAAGTTTGCAAAAGACGCTGTCTCCTACGTCTGAACGTAAAATTCTAAGATGACGCTAATCATATCGCTTACACCGCTAAAGGGCAATTTGATTATGTCATTCTCATGGTTCAGATGGATGGCTTATTTACAATAAATTCAGCAGGGTTACAAAGCCAGCTTATCCTTGTTTTTGGCAAATAAGGCCGGTCCGATTCCTTTGACCTGTTGAATATCTTCAATTGTTTTAAATTTACCGTTTTTCTGCCGGTATTCAATGATCGCTTCCGCTTTCTTCTGCCCGATGCCATTTAACTGCTGTAACTGTTCAATACTGGCCTGGTTCAGACTGATTTTATCAGCAGCTGAAGAGGCGGATAATGCAGGTTTAGCCAGATAATGATTGTTTTCAGATACGGGGATAGCAGCAGCGATTTTCTTCTTCAGGCGTGCATCATGTTGCTGCTGACGTACTTTCCATTCTGCATAATCGGTTGCAGTTGCGTGTACTGTTCCAATTGAAGTATAGGCCAGCCAAATACCTAGCAGGACAGTATTAATCCATGCTGGACCTATGCGATGTTGTACTTTTTTCATGAGCGGCTCTTTGTTTTAATTCTAATTTGGCCTGTTCCCAGAGCTGATCCAATTCAGCCAATGACAGGCTTTCCAGATTGAGGTGCTGTTGTTCTGCCCGATCTTCCATCAGGGCAAAGCGAGTCCGGAATTTATGGATCGTGCCCAATAATGCCATCTCGCTTGAGACACCAAGTTTACGACCAACATTCACCAGTGAAAATAAGCAGTCTCCAAATTCTTCGAGTATTTCATCGGAATTTTGTCCAGCAACGGCTTCTTTGAGTTCAGCCAGTTCTTCTTCCAGCTTGCCATAGGCACCCGCGACATCTGGAAAGTCAAAGCCGATTTTGGCGACATTTTTCTGGATCTCATCCGCCTGTTGCAGTGCAGGTGCATGCTTAACCTCATCCAAACGAGAACGCGGCTTACCCTGTTTTTCTTTCTGCTTGATTTCTTTCCAGAGCACCGAGACATCTTCAGAGCTCAGCTGTGCAAACTGTTCAGCCTGAAATACATGCGGATGGCGTCGGATCAGTTTATCAGTAATGGCCTGCACCACATCCTGAAAATCAAAAGCGCCCTGCTCGCTATACATTTGTGACTGAAATACGACTTGTAAGAGCAAATCACCCAGTTCATCCCGCACCTCATCAGCTTGGCCAGAACGCACCGCTGCTTCGACTTCATAGGCTTCCTCAATCGCATATTTGGTCAGAGATTCGGGAGTCTGCTGCTGATCCCATGGACATTTTTCACGTAACTCACGCATGACTTGGAGTAATTGTTCCACTGTAAAACCTCTTCTTTACCAAATAGCCGCATTATTTTGCCTGTTTCTTGCTATGCTCAAGAAAAAAAGACAATAAGGAGATCAAGCACATGCACAGTATATTGATTAGTGGTGCAGCACAAGGAATTGGTGCCGCGACAGCTAAGCTATTTTACCAGCAAGGTTATAAAGTCGGAATTTATGATATTAATCATGAACAGGCAGAACAATTGGCCCAGCAACTCGGTGAACATGCCAAAGCCGGCTTTCTGGATGTAACCGATTATACTTCATAGGAAAGAGCCTTATCTGAATTCGCATCCTGGGCCGGTGAAATCAATATTCTGGTAAATAACGCCGGAATTTTATATTCCGGTCCTTTTGAAGAAACCAATATTACCGATCACCATCGCACCCTTGACGTGAATATCAAAGACGTCCTGAATGGATGTCATGCTGCTTTGCCCTATTTAAAGCAGACTTCCTTTGCCCGGGTCATTAACCTGTCTTCAGCCTCAGCGATTTATGGCCAAGCTGATCTGGCTTCTTATGCAACCAGCAAATTTGCAGTTCGTGGTTTGACTGAAGGCTTGGATATTGAATGGCAAAAATATGGCATTCGGGTATTCGATGTGATGCCGCTTTTTGTTAGCACTGCAATGGTGAAAGATATGCAGGCTGAAAGTATCAAAAAAATGGGCGTGCATCTAAAAGCTGAGGATGTAGCGCAGGATATTTTCAAACTGGCACAGCTAAAAGATTCAATTTGGCAAGTGACGCATCATCCGGTCGGATTCAAGAGTAAGTTTTTATTCCATTTATCTCGAATGAGTCCACAGTTCGTTAACCGGCTGAGTAATTTAATGATTGCCAAACAATAAGAAATATTTTGGGCTTAATCTACTTTTAAACAGCTTGATGAATCTGAATCGTTGGAAATCTTAGGCCTTTACAGGAATGCTCGCTTTGCCAGGCCACAGTGAGCATGCAACCCGCTAAGATATAGTTTTGATAGGCATAAATTCCAATTTCTGGATGTTCACAACGTCCTCCATCCTGATGTGGATGAATCTGGGTATTCAGCTCATTCAGGTTTATCCGGATTCCAAGTCCTGACGCTTTTAGGACCGCCTCCTTGGTGGTCCAGACTTTAAACCAGTATTCAGGATCATAACCCAATGCCTGCCACTGTTTCAGCTCTTCAGGATGAAAAGCATGTTGGGCTAAGGCTTCAAAACGTACATTTCGATTAAGTTCTTCGATATCGATCCCCAAATTCTGAAAACTTTTGCTTGTTGCTAATGCATAGAAGTTTTGGCTATGGGTATGATTAAAGCCAAAGTCTGGATGGGCCGGAAGATAGGGTTTGCCGTATTCGGTGGCAGCAAAATCTGAAGACTGGACCGGTCGATTGAGTTGTTTTGAAAGTAACTGATTACGATAGCCACAAATTAATTGTTTACGCTGCTGAATATAGGTTTTTCGATCTAAGTCTTGTAAATGCATAAGTCGTGGTGCCAGCGTGACCCAATCAATATGAATAATAGACTTCAAAAATAGTCGCCCTTATAAAAAATGTTACTTTTAGGCCCTTCAGTATAAATCAACCTGATTGCCTCTCTGACAAACAATAGGTAATATCTTAAAATACATTTTAATAAAACGGCGGATTCAAGCGGCAAGTG
>NZ_DFDO01000156.1:0-3363 GCF_002367915.1 Acinetobacter sp. UBA3025 | reverse complement strand
TTGCGATTGCGTTTGGCCAGGAAAAAATCAGTCAGTGGATTTCTTTGCCGTCTACATCGAATTCGAGCTGTCTGGAACAGTTTTACCGGGACATCCCGCCTTACTTAATGAAAGACAGCCTGAAAAAAGACAGTTATTCACTGTGTTTTAATGGCTTTAATGTGGGTTATTCTGGGGTATCCAAAACGCCACTTTGGGTGGCGGAGGCCTTAACACCGAAGCGTCTGAGCCAGAAAATTCCACGTGAAGACAACTTCCATGAAGAAACACGACTAAATGCTGCTCATCGTGCGACTTTGGCTGACTACCGGGGTTCAGGCTATGACCGAGGCCATATGGCGCCAAATGCGGATATGCCAAATAAAACTGCACAGTCTGACAGTTTCTCGCTGGCCAATATGGTCCCGCAGGCACCAAAGAACAATCAGCAGGTCTGGCGCGAGCTGGAAGAAGCGACCCGTGCCATTGTGACCAAGCAGAAGCAGGACGTGTATGTAGTGACCGGGCCAGTCTTTGCTGCCAAAAAGCTGAAAACTATTGGCAAGGGTGTAATTGTACCAACTGCCGTGTATAAAGCGATCTACATGCCGAAAACTGGTGCCATTGGTGCCTACTATGCACCTAATGATAATTCGCTCAAGGTTCGCATTGTCAGTGTCTGCTATCTGGAAGAGCAGCTTGGCATTAACCTGTTTCCTCAGTTAACTGAAGAACAGAAACGCAATACCTATCATCTGCCGTTGACTGCAAATGCTGTGAAGGCCAACCAGAAAATTGCCTATTCGAATTGGGATGCAGAAAGCCAGTGTGCTGAAGATGTGCCGAAAGAAGATCTGGAAAAACTGCAGCGTGAGTTCAAGCCGTTAGCCTCAAGTTCAGCCAATACCAGCTCATCAGTTAATAAGAACGGGATCGATCATGATACTCAGGATACGATTGTTAAACAGCTGATTGAGGCCTTACTGCAATACATCCTACAGCTGCTGAAATAGTGAAAAGGAGCTTGCTGTAAAAAGCAGGCTTCAGGTAGCATGCTGAAGACAGGTGAGTAAAAATAATAAAACAGAGTAGAAATTAATGTTTAAAGCATTTGAAAATGGAACCGAATCGCATGCGATTCATGATCTGACAGTTGAGAATGATCTGGACTGTGTCAGTCTGTATGGCAATCTGCAAATTACCAAAGACCAGGCTGGTCTCAAGGCGGCCAAAGTTTTGCAGGCACTGTTAAATGATATTGTGCAGCAGCTCGAAGAAACACCGGATCTGCCAGAAAAAATTGAACGCAATGATGCAGATGAAATTGAAAATCCATTTTTATAGAAATTTCTTAAATCACTATTCCGGCTAGAAAAAAGCTTCTTTAATGAGGAGCTTTTTTATTTTATTCAAACTTTTAAATCTGATATGGGACATTAATCTTTGCGGTAGCAGGATAGTCCAGAAATTTTTCCTGCACCTGGGTTTTTAGATATTCTGAGCGCCATTGTTGTGGTGTTTGAGCCGTCCACTGCTTGAAGGCACGCTGAAATGCGCTCTGCTCAGAATAGCCAAGCAGCATGCTGATTTCCTGCAGACTCAGATGAGGGTCTTTCAGATATTGCATGGCCATCATGCAGCGGATTTCCTGCATACGCTGCTGATAGGTCTGACCCTGTTTTTGCAGGTAACGTTGTAGCTGACGTACAGAAAAATTCATCTGTTTGGCGATATGTTCAATCTGGAACATATTTTTCTGCAGACCCACCAGAATCGCCTGTTGCAAGCGTTGATCAATCTGGGTGGAGTTCGGGAGTTTTTCCAGCACCGCTTCTGCCTGTTGCATCAGTAATTTCTGTAAGGTCTGATCACCTTTCTTTAAAGGCGTAGACATTTCACTCACAGGAATCAATACCTGATTTTTGGCCTGACCAAAACGGACCTTGCAGCGGAAATACTGTTCATAGACCGCAATATTTTTATTGACCGGATGTTGAAAATGGACTTCATGCAGATGCAGTTGATGCTGGTCAAGAATGCTTGAGCGAATAAATTCTGTCATGAGCGCGATAGCAATCTCATCTGTGAGTTGCGTACTCACTTTAAACGGAATCTCGCTCCAGGAAATGGACAGGTAATCTCGATCCAGACTGACCTGTAAAGGACTGCCATCATAGATCAGGCGATGATAGTCATGATAACGC
The DNA here is from genome assembly GCF_002367915.1 of Acinetobacter sp. UBA3025. Taxonomy (NCBI): domain Bacteria; kingdom Pseudomonadati; phylum Pseudomonadota; class Gammaproteobacteria; order Moraxellales; family Moraxellaceae; genus Acinetobacter; species Acinetobacter sp. UBA3025. The sequence goes on along the minus strand of NZ_DFDO01000156.1, from coordinate 1,180 downwards.
ATAAAGGCTTCGCCCAGCGTTTCACTGGATAATGCCAGATAGCCAATAATACCCAGATGTTTGGCCTGCACCAGTTGCGCGATTTCCAGGCCGAGTGCCGGCCGCTGCAACTCCTGGTCCAGCTGGCTGAGCAGATCGCGCCAGAGAATATAATCAAAACGCTCCAGGTTCTGGATCGCAAATAATTTCTTGGGGATGTCCAGTTGTTTGAGCTGGTAATAGTCCAAAAGCAAATGTCCTAAACCACCATATACCGAACCGACATAATCTTGGGGAACGTGCATTTTTTAATTCTTTTGTTCTGTCGTTTTTTGTCAATGATATTGAAATTATCGGTCAATATCTAGCCCTTTGTTTGACCTATAATGTAAACAAACAGGGAGGAAAAGATCATGTGGAAAGGCTTTCTAGCAGGACTGGTCGTAGCCAATGGCTTTGAATGGTTTGCGCATAAATATGTGCTGCATGGTACGCATCGGGCAGGGCAGACGCGTTATAGCCCAGTGCCGGACAGCATGCGTTCACATTGGGAACATCATCGTGAAGTTCGCAAGACCAGATTTTCTGATTATGCCTATGTGGAAGGTTTGAAAAACTGGCGAATCCGCAATGAAATCGGTTCACTGGCCGTCGCAGCAAGCGTATTCGGGCTGGCTTTTTATCCCTTGTCCAAAGGTATGTTTTTGGCCACGCTGTATAGTGCAGGCAATTATTTCTATATGCATCGGCGAGCACATCTGGAGCCAGAATGGGCCAGAAAAAAAATTCCCTGGCATTATGATCACCATATGAATAGTAACCAAGACGCCAACTGGTGTGTAACCAAGCCCTGGTTTGATTATTTGATGGGAACCCGGGTGATTTCCTCAGCAGATTTACAGGAAAAAAATCCCCTTGGTATTGTCTTGCCGGAACAGATCTCTATGCGCTTAACCCACTTAACCCAGCGTTATTTCCCGGCTAAATGGGCTAAAGATCGTGATTAAATAACTTAAATTTCGAGTAATCTGCCACATAAAATGTTAACCATTTCTCACTTTGGTTAACCCTGTCGTGATTTGTCAATAAATTCTGCATATATTGTCAATATTGCGCTCAGGATTTCACCTATATTTGCGTCTGTTGATGATTGAAAGTCTTATCAACCTGCATACAGATTGAGTTATATTGTAAATGTCAA
>NZ_DFDO01000175.1:0-3585 GCF_002367915.1 Acinetobacter sp. UBA3025 | reverse complement strand
TGCATCTTCTGCATCTTCAACCTGAGAAGCACCGATGGTCACGCGCATACCGCGCACACCTTTGGCTGAACGACCCATTGAACGTACGTCAGTCTCTGCGAAACGAATTGCTTTACCTTCGTTCGAGAACAACATAATTTGCTGTTCACCGTCAGTAATCGCAACACCAATTAAGGTGTCATCGCCATTCAGTTCAATCGCACGTAAACCGTTTGAACGAACATTTGAGAACTGTTCCAGTTCTACACGTTTAATCGTACCGTACTCAGTCGCCATAAACACATAGAAGTTCTTACGAACAGCTTCGGCTTGCTGTGCAAAGTCATTGATGATGTCAGCATCAAGATCAGTGGTTGAAAGTGCTAAACCAAGCTCTTTCAATTGAACACGCAGTGCATCAGAAATATCATCTGCACCATCTTCAGATTCAGCAAGAGCAGCTTCTAATGCCGCAAAGTGACTATTGATCACTTCATTGGTTTGCAGCTGGGCAGCATTGGTCTTCACAAATGCCTTGAAGTCAGCCAGACGTTCTTTGAATTTCTTCGGTGCATCAATCACTGGCAAGATAGCAGTAATGGTTTCGTTGTCATCCAGCGGCAACAAGTTCACCATTGGGCGACCTTTGGCACCACGCGAAGCTTGTGGCACCTCATAAACTTTCAGGCGATAAACCTTACCGACATTGGTGAAGCAAAGTACCGTAGCATGGTTCGATGTTACAACCATGTGCTGGATGTAATCGTCTTCTTTCATGCTGGTCGCAGACTTACCACGACCGCCACGACGTTGCGCAGCATAGTCAGATAATGGTTGAGTTTTCGCATAACCAGTTTTTGAAACCGTAAGAACCATTTGTTCTTCAGGAATTAGGTCTTCACGAGAGAAGTCGATACGAGACTCAACGATATCTGTTTTACGCGCATCGCCATATTGCTGAAGAATTAGCGCTAGCTCTTCTTTAATCACGTTCATCAATAAATTGAAGTCATTTAAGATGGCTGTGTATTCAGCAATTTGACCTAAGATTTCAGAATATTCAGCTTGAAGTTTATCTTGCTCAAGACCGGTCAAACGGTGTAAACGCAATTCCATAATCGCGTTGACTTGAGTCGGAGATAAACGATACACATCGCCATCAATACCAAATGGACGGTTTGGATCTTCACCTTCAATTTCATCAGGACGTACAGAAACAGCACCTGCTTTTTCAAGCAACGCTGCAACACCGCCCGCTGCCCACTCACCTGCCTGTAAACGCTCACGCGCTTCAGCCGGGTTGGCAGAAGTTTTGATGGTTTCGATGATGGCATCAATATTTGCCAGAGCAACGGTTAAACCTTCTAAAATATGACCACGTTCACGTGCTTTGCGCAGTTCGTACATGGTACGACGTGTCACGACTTCCTGACGGTGACGGATAAACGCAGCGATGATGTCTTTCAGGTTCATCAATTTCGGCTGGCCATTGTCCAGACACACCATATTGATGCTGAAAGAATTTTCTAACTGTGTATTCTGGAACAGGTTATTGACAATGACTTCAGCATTTTCACCACGCTTCAGGTCAATCGCAATACGCATCCCTTCCTTGTCCGATTCATCACGAAGTTCAGAAATGCCTTCAAGTTTTTTCTCTTTGACCAGCTCGGCGATACGTTCAATCGTTTTCGCTTTGTTGACCTGATAAGGAATTTCCGTGAAGACAATCGTAGTACGGCCAGATTTGGCATCTTCTTCAAAGTGATATTTACCACGAATATGCAAACGGCCTTTACCGGTGCGATAGGCATCCACGATACCTGATTTACCGTAAATAATACCACCTGTCGGGAAATCTGGACCGGAAATATATTCCATCAGACCTTCGATGCTGATATTTGGATTATCTGCATAAGCCAGACACGCATTCACCACTTCAGTCATGTTGTGTGGCGCCATATTGGTCGCCATACCGACTGCAATACCAGCCGCACCATTCACCAACAGGTTCGGAATACGAGTTGGCATGACTTGCGGAATACGCTCAGAACCGTCGTAGTTATCTTCCCAGTCAACTGTATCTTTTTCCAGATCAGCCAGTAATTCATGGGTCAGCTTACGCATACGAACTTCGGTATAACGCATTGCCGCAGCGCTATCGCCATCGATCGAACCAAAGTTCCCTTGACCATCAACCAGTTGGTAGCGCAGACTAAAGTCCTGAGCCATACGGACAATGGTTTCATAAACAGCAGAATCACCATGTGGGTGATATTTACCGATGACATCACCTACAACACGGGCAGACTTTTTGTAAGCTTTGTTGTAGTCATTGCCCAATTCGTGCATTGCGAAAAGCACACGACGATGAACAGGTTTTAGACCATCTCGTACATCCGGCAAGGCACGTGAAACAATCACGCTCATTGCATAGTCTAAATACGAGTGCTTGAGTTCATCCTCAATGGCAATCGGTCTAATTTCCGATACGCTCATGCATACTCCTTATTCTACAAGCCAGATTTGGCTTGCATTTATATGTCGTAAATCCAGCTATAAATCGGCTCAAAAAAAGCTGAACCAATATTAAAATTTAGTCGTACAGTATAGCATAATCTAGGCTAAATTTATCTGTTTCATCCCCAACTATCCACAGGATTTTTAGTAGAAATTTTAATCACTTCACAATATTTTGATATTAAAAAACCTCTGCTTGCAGAGGTTCATTTTTTTCTTTAAAAAAGCAAGTCACTTAAATATGAAGTTTAGACTCTATATCGGAAAAATCATCTTCAGCTATGACCTGACTAGTTGATTTTGTCACAGCACAATCTTGCTTCATTAATGGATAAGCGACCAGGAATAAGCCGATAATAAGCGGAAATTCGTATAGTTCTTCCATCAAATCTTTATAGATAAAATCTGTAAAAATAAAATGAATAAAAAACCGATTATGTTCAATGCCATCTGACATCAGCAAGCCAATGAAGGCTAATATTAGTGCCCAAATTGGAAGTGATACATGCTTAAACTTATAAGCAATTTCTTGACGCAAAGGTGCTAAAAACAGCATAAACACCACGGGTGCAATCACAAGAACCGAAATACCACGGAAATAGATTTTTGGCACTTCCGGGAAATAGTCACGTCCCCAGCTGGTACTTCTACCAAACAGCATAATCCACCATGCAACTGACCAGAGCCAAAATTGTTTTTGACCTTTACTTAATTCAAATGGACGGATATAGAAAAAACTAAATACGGCAAAACCAAACAACATTAATGCTTGAATTGACTCAACTGCTGTAACCGTCATACTTCCTAACAAAGGAAGGTGCAGACTCGGGAGAAAAGGAAAAATCAAACAGCAGATCATCATTACCAAAATACTGACTGGTAACTAAAAATCAAATTTCACGGACACTCCGCCAAATGGCAAGCTTAATAAAAGTTTAATATTAACACAAAATATACAATAGCCAAAATTTCGAGTCAGAGATGGACGACTTGTTAGTTAGATTAATTATTTAGATTAAAAAAAAAAGAAAAACGCTCCTAAAGGAGCGTTTTTTTGAAACTGATTCATAAATTAGATTTTAGAAA
>NZ_DFDO01000252.1:0-9331 GCF_002367915.1 Acinetobacter sp. UBA3025 | reverse complement strand
TTTACTTTCGCAAGAGGTCTAATAAAGATTAAGTTATGTCGAATTAACATAATTAAACGCTATATTAAATTCTTTAATTCACTCTGACCTTTTTTAATTTTTTAAAGTTTAAAAAGAAGCATAGGAATACCAAGTTAGGCTGTTCTATCGATTTTTCACATTTCCTAGCCATTAACCAATCAATTTTCATTGATCTATTCAATCTGAATTAACCTCAAGGAAAAAAATACTGTTCCGATAAAATAAAAACAAATGCCTGAATAGTGATTAAGTTTGCAGCCTCTAAGAAAGATATGTTTTAAAAGGTTATCCAAGATTAAAAAATTGCGTTTAAACCTATAAACTCTAACAAATTTTTTGAGTTAGAGAGAAAGATCAGTTGGAACAGTTTAATTTTATTCAGAATATTCGAGATTGGGCCGATCAGTACCCATGGCTGGAAATGTTATCTTCACTGAGTATTGTGATTTTACTGGCCATCCTTGCCAATGTGTTTGCCAAACAGATTGTCGTACGCGGTATTCGTCAACTGATTTCCAAAATGCCCTTTGCCAATAATCAGATTTTTGCTGAACATAGTGTGATTCGCCGGATTTCCAATATTGTTCCGGCAATCGTGATCATGAACGGGATTACCACTGTCCCGCATTTATCCGATAAGGTGCAAACCTTTGTGCAAATGGGTGCTCAGGCGTTTATTTTCCTGACCATTGCTCTGGCACTCGGTGAGTTACTGAATATCTTTAACCTGATTTATCAGCGTAATCCCAAGTCACGCAACAAGCCGATTAAAGGTTATTTACAGCTGGTCAAGCTGATCATCTTCATTGTTTGTGGCTTGATGATTTTAGGCACTTTCCTGAAAAAAGATGTATTCACCTTGCTCGCTGGCTTTGGTGCGATGGCCGCTGTCCTGATGCTGGTCTTTCAAAATACGATTCTGTCACTGGTGGCTTCGGTTCAGATTTCATCTTATGACATGGTACGTATTGGTGACTGGATTGAAATGCCGACCCTAAATGCCGATGGTGATGTCATTGATATGTCATTACATACAGTGACTGTGCAGAACTTTGACAAGACTGTGACCACGATTCCGACCAATAAACTGGTGACTGATACCTTTAAAAACTGGCGCGGCATGCAGGAAGCGGGTGCCCGCCGGATCAAACGTTCAATTCATATTGATCAAACCAGCGTACATTTCATGACGGCTGAAGAACAGAACAAGCTGAAAAATTTTATCCTGCTGGATCAATATCTGAATACCAAATCAGAAGAACTAGAGAAGTTTAACCAGCAGCTCCAGCATCATTCACAATACAACCAGCGCCGTCTGACCAATTTAGGAACGTTCCGCGCTTATCTGGAATTTTATCTGCAACAGCATCCGGGTATTGCCAAAGATTTCTCATTGATGGTGCGTCAGTTACAACCGACCAGCGAAGGTTTGCCACTGGAAATTTATGCTTTCACCAATACGACGGTTTGGGCAGAGTATGAGAATATCCAGTCAGATATCATGGACCATATTCTGGCGATTATTCCGGAATTTGGCTTGAAGGTATATCAGGCGCCTTCTGGAAGTGATTTTAAGGAATCTTTTAACGCGAGTTCTTCATCTCCGATTATCACTTAAACTAACCTCTCAACTTAAGCCCGAAATAATCTCTTATTTCGGGCTTTTTATTCAGTATTTAAAATGAATTCAATCTCTTATTTTTAGTCTTCATATTATTTGGTATAAATCTGGCATGAGTTTCTGCTCTGCAACCTAAAGTTTGATTTAGTTAAACATTTGTGGCAATTTCACTCAAATTCAGACTTCAAAAAGCAGAATCCTTTATAATTTCCGCAAAGAAAATACATGATAAGAGTACGTGAATGTTTCGATGGCTTGAACGGCTGGTAGATCCCTATCCCACCAAAAACCTGAATCAACCTTTACCCACCAGGTTTTTCCCCTTTGTCTGGCAGGCAGCTTATGGGGTACGCCGTTATTTGCTGATTCTAGTATTGTGTACCGCAGGTGCAGCCAGTTTTGAGGCTTTACTCTATTCAAAAATTGGTGATCTGGTGAACTGGTTGAGTCAAAGTCAGCCAGAGACTTTTTTAGATCAACATGCCAGCAACCTGACCTTATTGAGTATTATCTTGCTGGCCAATATCCTGTTTGCCAGTGCCCAGTCCCTGATCAAGCATCAGATTTTATACAGTAATTTCCCGATGCGTCTGCGTTGGCGCTTCCATAATTTATTGCTCAAACAGAGTTTGGACTTCTTCCATAATGATTTTGCCGGACGTTTATCGGCCAAAGTCATGCAAACGGCGCTGGCGATCCGGGAATTCTGGGTCATTTTGGGCGATATGTTGGCTTATGTGCTGATTTATTTCGTCACAATTAATATTGTTTTGGGTGCCATTTCACCCTTACTTATCTTGCCGCTTATGGTCTGGCTATTCTTGTTTATTTGTGCTGCTTGCTATTTCATTCCAAGATTAAGCAAAATTTCATCCTTACAAGCGGATGCGCGTGCAGTCATGACCGGACGTGTGACTGATGCCTATACCAATATTCAGACCGTAAAATTGTTTGCGCATGCGGGTCGTGAAAGCCAGTATGCCAAATCCTCTATGCAGGAATTTATGGTTACGGTGTATAAACAGATGCGTCTGGGCGCTCAATACGAAATCAGCATTCTGATGCTGAGCGTTGTGCTGTATGCAGGTGTGCTGGGTACTGCAATCTGGCTGTGGATGCAAGGTCAGGCGCAGCTCGGGATCATTGCAGCCACTACAGCAATGGTATTAAAGCTGAATAGTATTGCCGAGTTTATGATGTGGCAGACCTCTGCCCTGTTTGAAAATGTCGGTACTATTCAGGACGGAATGAAAACTCTGGGTCGTCGAATCAATATTCAAGACAAAGAAAATGCGAAAGAACTGCAACTTAAACAAGGTGAGATTAAATTCGATAATGTCACTTTTGCCTATAATGAAAAACCGGTGATTGACCAGTTTAATCTGACCATTCGTCCGGGTGAAAAAATCGGCATCGTAGGTCGGTCCGGTGCCGGTAAATCAACCCTGATTCAATTATTATTGCATTTCTATCATCTGAATCAGGGCCGTATTCTGATTGATGATCAGGATATTGCCGATGTCACTCAGGACAGTTTGCGTAAAAATATTGCGCTGGTCACTCAGGATACGTCTTTGCTGCATCGTACCGTAGCTGAAAATATCAAATACGGTCGTCCGGATGCAACTGATGAAGATATGTTTGAAGCTGTACGCAAGGCCAAAGCAGAAGAATTTATTCCGAATCTGACTGATTTGCGTGGCCGTAGAGGCTATGACGCCTATGTAGGTGAACGTGGCGTGAAGCTTTCTGGTGGACAGCGCCAACGTATTGCCATTTCCCGGGTATTCTTGAAAGATGCGCCGATTCTGATTCTGGATGAAGCCACAAGTGCTCTGGATTCTGAAGTTGAAGCGGCTATTCAGAATAGTCTGGATGATTTGATGCAAGGTAAAACGGTTATTGCCATTGCGCATCGTCTTTCTACCATTGCGCAGATGGACCGTCTGATTGTAATGGATCAAGGGAAAATTGCCGAGCAAGGTACGCATGATGAACTGGTTGCCTTAAACGGGATTTATGCGCAGTTATGGCAACGTCAAACAGGCGGTTTCTTGGTACAGCAACATACTAAAACTGACAACTTGCATGAAGCATAATTGCTCTCTATCCAGTAGTAGCTGACATCTACAACAGAAACCGAAGCATTCTATTTGAGTCACTTGAATAGTAATGCTTTGGTTTTCTTTTATGGGAATATCAACTATTCCACAGCATTTTTTGATTTCAGATTATTCAAAAAACAGCCCTATTCTGAATTAATAGAAATCTGTAGGCTTAAAATTAAATCCCTAAAATATCTCTGGTTTACATTGATTTCCAACTTTAAATTGAGCTACTCTGCTTGAAGTTGATTGAAATCTGCTTGTGGAAATTGCCACAGTTTTGTCCAACAATTTTTATCAAGAAAATGGCTTTTTCATGCCAATATGAAGTGAAAATAAAAAAATTTGAAAGAGTGCAACGGATCGCGCATGAAAACAATAGCTCCACGCCAAGACCAAGGTATTCCAGGTGTATACGGTCTCTTGCTTCTCGATGTCATTTCCCGCTGGGGGTATAACAATGAGTCGCTTTTTAAGCCTTTTGGCCTGACCAGTGAACAGCTGGCAGATCCTGATTACCGTATTCCGACCCCTGTGGCCAATGAACTGGTCAAGCATGCCTTGAAGCTCACTGGTGAACCAACCTTGGGTTATCACTTAGGTACCCAGATGCGGATTTCGATTCATGGCTTTATCGGTTATGCCATCATGACGGCGAATAATATTACCGAAGCTCTGGTGCTGGCGAACCGATTCATTCAGCTACGCTTACCCTTCCTGCAGTTATTTTTCTCGACCTTTGGCGCTAAGGCAACCGTACAGCTGCAAACTGATATTCAGCTTGAACCGCTACGTACCGAAATTTCGATTGCCCTGATGATTGGCCTGATCAGTATGGCAAAAGCCATTACCGGGGTTAACGATGCAACCGGTGAAATCGACTTCGATTTCAAAAAGCCGGAAGGCTTTGAACGCTTCATGGCGAAATTTCCTACGCATCAGTTCCGTTTTGAACAGCCGCATTTAATTTTAAGTTTTGATAAAAGCTACCTGATGAACAAGTTGGTACATGCTGATCCAATTGCCAGCCAGATTGCGATTAACCAGTGTGAAGCCGAATTATCTGCTTTAGGTGAACGGCATCGGATTGCCATGCGGGTGCGGGATATTCTGACTCATTCCGAACAGCATTATCTGAGTATTGAAAGCGTAGCTGAACGCCTGCATATGTCAGATCGAACCTTAAAGCGTCAGTTGGCCGCTGAAGGTACTTCTTTTTCGACGCTGGTGGATGAAGTGCGCTATCGGCATGCCACTTCCTTATTATCCCGTACAGACTTTACTCTGGAGCAGATCGCTGATGAACTTGGCTATAGTGATGTGGCCAATTTTAGTCGGGCGTTTAAGCGCTGGAGTGGTCGTAGCCCGAGCAACTGGCGTAAAGATCCTTATTTATAAGCATGGATAAACCTTTTGTTTTGACCAAAAAGAATGTATAAAACATATCAAAAATGATCTTAAGATTTTTAGGGAGTTATCAATGAATCATCCTTCAGAATTAAAGTACGCAAGTACACATGAATGGGTACGCATTGAGGGTGATCTTGTTGTGACCGGTATTTCCGACCATGCACAGGATGCATTAGGTGATCTGGTTTATGTAGAAGCACCAGATCTTGACTCACATATTACTGCGGGCGAACAGGCTGGCGTGGTTGAATCAGTAAAAACCGCTTCTGATATTCATGCACCTGTCTCTGGTACAGTGGTTGAAATCAATGCTGCGCTTGAAGATGATCCTGACTTCATTAATGATGACCCGTACGGCAAAGGCTGGATCTATAAAATCAAACCGGACAATATGGCAGATGTAGAAAAGCTATTGTCTAAAACAGAATATGAAGCTGGCCTATAAGCCACTTCGATTTGACATGAAAAATAAGAATCAGCCTGCGGGCTGATTTTTTTACGCATTGAAAACTTCGTATTTAAAGCTCACCATCAAATACAATGTATTTATATCGGAATTTTATTGTATTTTTCACACATTTTTCTTAAAGTCTTTGCTGTACCTGCTATCACTCGCATCAGATAGCTCAGGCTGCTTTATAAAAATAATATTCATGTTCACCGTAGCATTTCCCTATAGATCAATTTAGGAAAATTATGAAATCCAATCTATTGCCTTTATGGACCAAGCCTTTTGTGCTGTGTCTGGCCAATAACCTGTTTTTATTTATTTTCTATTTTGCACAAACCACGATTTTACCGATTTATATTCTGAAAGAATTAGGCGGAAACTTAGCCCAAGCTGGTCTGGCCATGACCTTGTTCATGATTTCAGCGATTGCTGTACGACCATTTAGCGGCCTGATTATTGAGAAATTGGGTATCCGTAAAACCCTGATTGTTTCTGGAATCTTTTTCAGTCTATTTTCCCTAGCCTACTTGCTTGCCGATCAGCTGACGACCTTATTTATCATCCGTTTTTTGCATGGGATCTGGTTTAGTATTTTGACTACAGTCTGTGTTCCTGTGGTGAATCAGTTTATTCCAGAACAGCGTAAAGGCGAAGGCATGGGCTATTACGTCATGTCAGTCAATCTGGGCATTGTTCTAGGACCATTGATTGGCTTAAGTCTGATTGAATACTGGTCTTATTTTCAGATCACAACATTGCTTATTGCATTAGTTTTTATCGGATTTGCTTTCTGCTTAATGATTCCGGTCAAGGAGCCTGAGCACATCATTCAAATTATTCCTGAAAAAAAAGGACTGGTGTTGTCTGATGTTGTGGAAAAGAAAGCGCTGCCTGTTGCTGTTCTGGCAGCTCTGATTTCTTTCTCTTATGCCAGCATCATGTCTTTTATTGCGCCTTTTGCTGCCAGTAAAAATCTAATGACTTATGCCAGCTTATTCTTTGTCGTATTCGCCATTTCCATGATGAGTTTACGTCCGATTACCGGAAAAATTTACGATCGTAAAGGCCCACAATATGTGATTTATCCTGCGCTATTAGTATTTAGTTTAGGACTCTTTTTACTGAGTCAGATTCAGACCCTATGGGGATTCCTGCTGGCTGCGGTATTGATTGGTGTCGGTTTTGGTAGCGCACAACCTTGCATCCAGACAGTGGCCATTCAACGTGCACCGAAACATCGGATTGGTTATGCGACTTCGACTTTTTATACTTTCTATGATGTAGGAATTGCGGTCGGCTCGCTACTGATTGGGGCGCTTATTGCGACTTATAGTTATCAGTTCGCCTTTATTCTCTGTAGTTTACTCACCTTATGCAGTATTGTTTACTTTAAACTGGTCGTTCAAGTTAAGACCGCCTAATACAAGTTAATATCTAAATATAATAAAAAACAGGCAGATGAACTGCCTGTTTTAATTCTGATACGAAGATATATTTATTCAGATGCTGAAGTATTTTCCTGTTCTTTTTCTTCAGCTTTCGGCTCTTGCATCATTGTAAATTGTGTTGCTTCTCCAGCAGCAGGATTATCCTGGCGGTTGCTTTTCAGCTTGATCTGTAAACGTAATTCATTAGTCGAATCAGCATTACGCAATGCTTCCTCATAAGAAATCGCACCCTCGTTATACAGGTCAAATAAGGCCTGATCGAAAGTCTGCATGCCCAGTTCACGAGATTTGCCCATAATGGCTTTCAGCTCATGAAACTCACCTTTTAGAATCAGATCAGAAATCAAAGGTGTATTTAACATGATTTCAATTGCAGCCCGACGCCCTTTTCCATCCTGAGTACGAATCAGACGCTGGGAAATAATCGCCTTCATATTCGAAGATAAATCCATTAATAACTGATTACGGCGTTCTTCCGGGAAGAAGTTAATAATCCGGTCCAAAGTCTGGTTAGCATTATTGGAATGCAGTGTACCCAGACATAAATGTCCGGTTTCAGCAAAGGCAATTGCGTGTTCCATGGTTTCGGTATCCCGAATCTCACCGATCAGAATTACATCGGGGGCCTGACGCAAGGTATTTTTCAGCGCATTGTGCCAGGAATGGCAATCGACTCCAACTTCACGGTGAGTAATCATGGATTTCTTGTGTTTATGTACATATTCCACCGGATCTTCCACGGTAATGATATGCCCCGCCGAATTTTCATTGCGGTAGTCAATCATCGCTGCCAGAGAGGTCGATTTACCTGAACCCGTTCCTCCTACAACCAGTACCAGACCGCGTTTTTCCATAATCACGTGTTTCAATGATTCTGGTAATTTCAGTTTCTGGAAATTTGGAATTTCTGCCGTAATGGTCCGGATTACCATCCCGACCTGAAGCTGTTGTACAAAAACATTTACCCGGAAGCGCGATACACCCGGTACAGTAATCGCGAAGTTACATTCTAGTTCAGCTTCAAACTCTTGACGCTGTTTATCATTCATCAAGCTATAAGCAAACAGTTTGGTTTTTTCAGCAGTAAGAATTTGTTGTCCAAAGGGCTTCATTAAGCCCTGATGTTTAATACTCGGTGGAAAATCTGCGGTAATAAATAAGTCTGAGCCCCCATATTCCACTACTTTGGTCAGCATGTGATGCATGAATTTTTTTGCTTCGTCCAACAGTTCTGCCGTGAACATTCTCTTCCCCTGGAAATACACAATTACATGAATTTAAATGCTTGATTCATGCAAATATCATTTGATTTTTATTGTGCAGTGTTTTTTTTAAAGCCCCAAACAGATTTGATTTATAAAGAAAATATTTTTTAAAAATTATGTGATGTAGTTCAATTAAATATCAATTAAGTAGACATATATTGCCTTTTAAAACCTATTTCATTTTAAAAGAATATTACGATGAAAAAGATCATATTCAGGATAAACGCAAGATGGTGAAACTGAATTCACCAGGCAAGTAAGAATAAAATTAAAAAATTAGATAGGTGGCTGAAAGCTGCCTTGCTTAAAAGCCACCATTAAAGAAGATTTATGACTCAGTTCTATTGAGCTAAATGGCAGTCTGTTTATTAAAAACAAAGATTAGTCAGGTGAAAGTGCACGCGATCTGGACTGTTCCAGAAGTGAAATCTGGGCATTTTCTGCCTGTAAAACAGGATTGATACGACTACTCTTTAATTTGATTTGCAAACGTAATTCATTGCTGGAGTCTGCATTACGCAAGGCTTCTTCATAAGAAATAATGCCTTGGTTATATAAATCAAATAATGCCTGATCAAAGGTTTGCATGCCCAGTTCCCGCGAACGAGCCATAATCGTTTTAAGTTCATGGAATTCACCTTTACGAATCAGGTCAGAAACTAAAGGGGTATTTTGCAGAATTTCTACCGCAGCCCGACGACCTTTACCATCTTCAGTGCGAATTAGCCGCTGAGAAATCACGGCTTTGATATTAGCTGATAAATCTAGCAGTAACTGATTACGGCGTTCTTCTGGAAAGAAGTTAATAATCCGGTCCAGTGCCTGATCGGCATTATTAGAATGGAGTGTTGCAAGATATAAATGGCCAGATTCAGCAAAGGCAATTGCATGCTCCATATTGTCTGTATCCCTGATTTCGCCAATCACGATGACGTCAGGTGCCTGCCGCATGGTATTAATCAGTGCATTGTGCCAGGAAACGCAATCTACACCAATAGATCGGAAGAGCG
>NZ_DFDO01000214.1:0-7935 GCF_002367915.1 Acinetobacter sp. UBA3025 | reverse complement strand
GTATGAGTTTGTAGATGGGTTAGTGATCGCATTCAATGAACGAGCATGTTTGATCACACCACCGATGAAATACAATGCCATTTCTGAAAGGCCTGCATATTCATCACCAGCAAACAGGTTCTTGCCATCTTTAGAGATCGACATGTGAACGTGCATACCTGAACCGTTATCGCCTACCATTGGTTTAGGCATAAAGGTTGCAGTTTTAGCGTATTGGTGCGCAACGTTCCAAACAGCATATTTGAACTGTTGTACTTCGTCAGCTTTACGAACCATTGTGTTGAAGCTCACGCCAATTTCTAACTGGCAAGATGCAACTTCGTGGTGATGCACTTCTACACGACCTGGGCCCATGATTTCTTCAATTTTTGCACACATGTCTGCACGCATATCTTGATGAGAATCAACAGGAGGAACTGGGAAATAACCACCTTTAACACGTGGACGGTGACCCGAGTTACCTGCTTCGTAATCTTTACCAGTAGACCAAGCAGCTTCTTCAGCGATCAATGTATGACGAGCGCCAGACATGTCGATGTCCCATTTTACTTCGTCAAATACGAAGAATTCTGGTTCTGGACCGAAGAATGCAGTATCACCGATACCTGTAGATTTCAGGTATTCTTCTGCACGGCGAGCAATCGAACGTGGGTCACGTTCATAACCTTGACCAGTTGATGGTTCGATAACGTCACAAGTCACAACAACAGTTGGCTCTGCAAAGAACGGGTCGATGAAACCTGTTTCTGCATCTGGACGTAAGATCATGTCCGATGCTTCGATGCCTTTCCAACCTGCGATTGAAGAACCGTCAAACATTTTGCCGTCTTCAAACGTATCTTCATCAATACTGTCTGCTGGATAAGTAACGTGCTGTTCTTTACCCTTGGTATCAGTAAAGCGAAAATCGACCCATTTCGCGCCACTTTCTTGTATGAGTTGAAGGACCTTGTTCGCCATGCTCATTTTGCTCCGATGTTTTTTGTTGCACTCGCAAAGTGCGTGTTAGAAGTTGGTATCTATTAAGCAATTAGCGTACCAACTTTTAAAAGTATATCTAAAATCTTGAAATCTTTATAAGAAAACATAGGAAGATAAAAATACCTTGTCGCTATTATACTGTGACTTAAACTAAATGCACTATATTCAAGCATTCTTCCTGAGATTTGTTGCAGGTATTTTTTTAGCGCACCTAAATAGTGCGATGATTTCATATTAGGTAAGAATAGGAGCAATTTTCAGTGAGGAATTGCGTTTTTATGCTAATTTAGTTTAAAAAATATTCAATTTCGTTTAATTCTGGTTAATTTTTATCAGTTACAAAGCGTGATCTGTAGGTTTGTGTATTTAAAAAGATCACTATTTTGAGTCACTTTTATTCAAATTGTCGATCTTATTGTTTGATTTATCCCATGCATTATTATTCAAATGATGTTTTTTTCAGCATAATTATTTTAATCATTTAAAACTTATTTATTATTAATTTAAAAAAATAATAACTGCAATATTTATTTAAACTTACTTTTCATCAGTTAATTACTTATACACACATTTAAAATATTTAAAAGGCTGTGAGCTAATCACCAGGCTGAAAATTGAAAAATTATTGCGCCCGATGTGGCTATTTTTTGCTATGATGAGGCGTGCTTTATTTTCACACAATGAAATCAACGATTTAGTCGTGTATTCCCTAGACTTGCAACAAGTCCCGATAAAGCTCAATCTGGATCACTTTAGCACAGTTAAGTGCAATAATTTCAATAGGTTAAGCTCATGCTTCTAATGATCGAAAATGAGCACAGCAATTAAATACTATTAAATGCCATTAAACCAATTTTTCATATTCTTTATTTTCCAGTCTTTCGTATTAAATACCCTAAAATAGAATTAAATTGTATTAATCACATTTGTGAGTAAGATTGTGAGTAACAACATTCAAATTTTTCCGTTACTCACATGCTCAACGATACAAAGCTCAAAAAACTAAAACCAATGGAGAAGGCATACCGAATTGCCGATCAAGGCGGCCTATGTATTGAAGTCCGCTCAACCGGTGCTAAGCTCTGGCGTGTTCGCTATCGTTTCGCTGGCAAAGCATCCATGATCAGTCTGGGTGAATACCCTATCGTTAGCCTGGCCGAAGCACGTCAAAAACAGGAAGAAATTAAATCGCTGCTTGCTAACAACATCGATCCGGCTGTACATCGCCAGCAGGAAAAAGCCAGCATGCTGTGTGATGAAAATAGTTTTGAAGCTATTGCCAAAGAATATGCCGTGAATCGCCTGCAGGATAAATCGCAAACCTATATCGATGCTTTTCACCGGGCAATGGAAAAAGATATTTATAAAGTGATTGGTCATAAGAATATTAAAGATGTGACGTCTGCCGATGTTTTGAAGATCATGCAAAACACAGTTAAGCGTGTTAAGGGTCAGGATAACCACGGTACTGGTGAAGTGACCGCGATTGAAAACAGAAAGAAGGTCGGCTCTGTGATGCGGTATGCCATTGCAACACTAAGAGCCGAGAATGATCCGACTTATGCAGTCCGTGAAGTCATTGCACGTCCGGATGTAGAACATGCCAGACCATTAACATTAACCGAAAGAAAAATGTTTAGAGCGCGGATCGATAGCTACGGCGGTGCCGAGTCGACTGTAAATTCGATATTATTCCTGTTTTACACCATGCTTCGGTCAATTGAAGTGCGTCGTCTGCAGTGGTCTTTTATCGACTTTGAAAACCGCATTATTACTTTTGAAAAGCAGTCCAGGGAACAGCTTAAAAAGGGCATGCGCCTGACCAAAAAAAATAGAACGCATGTGGTGCCTATGTCTGAGCAGGTGTATCAGTTATTACTTAAACAGAAGAAACTCACTGGCCGAAAGAAGTATGTTTTTGAGGGTGTCTATAACGGCGGGATGATGCCAGCCACTACGATCAATCGGGCTTTGCAATACATCATGCAGAACGTCACGGCTCATGATTTCAGGGCTACGGCTTCCACCCTGCTGAATGAACTCGGCTATGATGAAAAGTGGATTGAAACGCAGCTGGCCCATGCTGATGAAAATA
Organism: Acinetobacter sp. UBA3025; assembly: GCF_002367915.1. Classification (NCBI taxonomy): domain Bacteria; kingdom Pseudomonadati; phylum Pseudomonadota; class Gammaproteobacteria; order Moraxellales; family Moraxellaceae; genus Acinetobacter; species Acinetobacter sp. UBA3025. The sequence goes on along the minus strand of NZ_DFDO01000214.1, from coordinate 4,859 downwards.
AAACACGCGCCACCTATAACCATGCTAAATACCTGGCGGATCGCAGGAAGATGATGCAAGATTGGGCCGATATCGTGGATGGGTGGAAAGGATGATAAAAATTAAACCATTAGCTTTTAGCTTGATAGGAGGTAGCTTAATCCTCTTGATTACATATATATTATTTTCGAAGCTTGATTCGCCCGCGACTTCATCTGCCGCAATTGGAATATTTGGAAATTATTTTGGCGGGATTTCAACTCTATGGGCAGCTATAGTTGCTGCATATGTATTTACCGATTGGAAAGAAGAACACAATAAATCAATTATTTCCACTGATGCGAGAAATGCATTCCACCTCATTCATAATGAAAGGAATTTAATTCATGATATTAAATTCTCTCTCGCGGAAATTGAAAATATCGATGAATATAACCTTTCTGATTACAGAGACAAACTAAGATCTCATCGCACTCATTTGATAAAAATATTTAATTCTAATAGAGAGAATCTAGGTGAGTTTATAAACTTAACAGAAAATAGTGATTTCCATAAACAATATTTAGCTTATGGTAGTTGTCTTGATACTTTTGCAACCCTAGATATTCACAATATTAAAAAGGATACCTATGCGTTGAGAGATACGAAAGAACACCTAAAAGAAGTTGAGCTATTAAACAATAAAATTTTAACCGAGCTAAAGAAATATATCTTTGTTCAGTAGTTTTTTGCTGAGCTCTTACCCTGGTAAACTAATTTTCACCCTTATATTTTCAGGTAATCTAATAAGCCAAACTTTTATTTTGAGGACTGAACGATTGAGTGAAGACTAATGAATGGAAGTAGTAAAAAGGAATAACCATGAGCTACGGCTACCCTCACTATATAAAGAAGAATAGCAAATATTTGGCCTATCAGATCCACACTGATGAGTATGATTTCTGGGAAGTGTCTGAACTGGATGCCATGTATTCAAGTGGCTGGTATTGGGATAAAGATTTTGAGAAGGCTAAGCAGTTTTATAGCAAGTATGATGCTGAGAAGTTTTTGAGAGACAAGAAGGGAGAGTTTTGGGAAGGTGTGGAGATAACAAGACAATGAAAACATGGACCTACTTTTATATAGTGCACACGGTTCAAAATAGAAGTATTTTTAAGAAGGAATCTGACTGGGCTTTTTGGAAAATTTTATGGATATTAAATTAAGCGATGCTTTAGTAGTTGCTGGCTTTAGTGCGGGTATTGGTTTTCTTACCCAGTTATTAGTGAAATGGCTTGACCAGAGAAAACAAGCTCACACATATCAAGTCGCAATATTAGCAGAAGTATCTGCTTTATATGATCTTGCTGTTCAACGAAAATATAAAGAGGTATTTGAAGAACGTATCGAATATCTTAATCAAGCTCCTATGGAAAACCCGATTATAATAGTTCCATTTCAAGATGAGCTTACACCTGTTTACTCTAATAACTTAGAAAAAATTGGTTATTTAAATCCGAATATAGTTAATGATGTAGTTAGATTTTATGCACATATCTTTGCATTAAAACAGGATTTAATTCCGGGTGGCGCTTTAACAAACAGTGCGACAGCAAATCTAGAATCTTACGAAAACTCTTATGAAATATTGAAAGAAATACTTAGGCTTGGAGAGAAATTAGATAATATTAAAAATCATAAATAAAGCCCTCACCTAGAGGGCTTATTTAAATCAGACGATAGCTTTTTTGAGCAAATTGAATGCTGCCTTAGCAGCATTAATAAATCGAATAATAATCGGTATCCAGTAATCGAGATTCGTGAATACTTCTACAACTTCCTTCTTGGCAAACTCAATTACCCAGTTCCGCTTTTCTTCACCAGATAAAGTACTATTCTTTAGCTTTTCAGCTGCATCCATGTACTTTGCAATCTGACTTAGAATTGGGCCGCCTGATTCAGCTACTTCTAATGTGGATTTTGATACTTGTTCTATTGTTAGTGCTGTCATTAGAATTCCTCTACCGGCAGTAAATCCACAGTCTGACCTGCCAGGCTATGGTGGCAATCTGATAAAAATTGAATTTTCCCATCTGTAATAAATGAATGACATTGGCTTGGATGACCTTGATTTACCATTAATGAGGGTGTGAATGTTGGTGCATCAACATTGCCGTTAAAACCCCACCGAATGCGATGCTGCTCATCAACATGAATAGGATGAAGTGTCTTGCATCCTGGACATTCAATAAAGTAAATGCCATTGGATTGCAGTAATACATTGCTTACCTTCTTAAACTCATTCATCTTTTTAATTGTCCTGTGCTGCATATTTTAGGTTATCCGCAACACGATTGGTCCAGCCCTTACCCCATGTCGGCCATGTGTTCAAAGATGTATAAAACTTTAAGCGCTCAGCGGTCAAAGTTAGAATCACATCGTTTAGATCTTGAGTGTTCACAGCTTCAATAGTTTTAGGTCCAATGATGCCATCTGCAGTTACGCCAACCGCCTGTTGTAATTCTTGGATTGCACGTTTCCTGCCAGCATTAATTGCAAAATCCCAAAGTTGAAAGGTAATCGCTGAATGTATGCCATTGCCGCCTAATTTATCCCACCAGTCCTTTTTGTAGATTTCTTTGGCCTGAGCAAGTGATAAATTTTTAATATCCAAATTAGGATAAGTATTTGCAGCAATGCCGTACTTAGTGCCTTTTAGTACACCTACCCCCACTTTGCCACCGGTCCAGTTACCCGGATCGCGCTTATCATTGGTATACCCGCCTTCATGACCGATCAACCTTTGAAACGCTTTCTCAAAAGTAATTGAATCAACCGGTAGGTTTGCGAAACCTAAAACAGTTGGATCTGGGTGAAGTTCTGGCTGAGCTTTTTTACGTCCTACATATGTAGCCAAAAATACCAAAATAATAGACGCAATGCTTTGATATGGCTCAGGTAAGACATTGGCGTTATACACTTCCTGCAAAATCAAATGTACGCAGGATAAAAAAAGCGCCATATAGGCGCCGTATTTTACTGAGTCAAACTTCCATACATTTTCATTAATTAATTTCATCATTTCCTCTCACATAGTTTCTTTCATAAAGTTTGTTGCGGATTTCTTCAACCGTTCTTAAGAGTTGGTCGGATTGTTTTTCAAGGACTTGGATTTTTTGACTATTCGCCATTGCCTGTGCATTCACCGTGTCAGTTTTAGCGGTTTGATTATTCCAGGCTGCTGCAAATACACCAATGATGGCAATCCCACCCCATCGAACCAGATTTGTGACACTATCTATTTTGGTTTTACTTTCATGCAGCACCCGGATCTGCATATCGACTTCTTTGTGCTTGACCTCGGCATCCACTCGAATTTGCTTCATTTCATCTCGAAGGCTTGATTTTGTTCTATCTAAATCATCCTCAAGGTTTTTCTGGATCTTTTGCACATTGCTATCAAGGTTTTGTTGTTTCTCTTGAAGTTGATCGAACTGCATGCTCATACGGTCAATTTTTTGCGGCACATCTTCGAGTTTTCGCATTTCCTGACGCATCTCTTGGCGCAGTTGGCTGATACTTTCTGATATCGCAAGTAGTTGTCCAGATGTGGCTGCAGGTGGATCAGACAAATAGTCGTTGGACATTGCGCCCCCCTGATTTTGATAATAAAAAAGCACCTAAAAAAGGTGCTGTTATTTGGTTGAGTTTAGACTTCTATTTCTGAATGCTGTCCAGTAGGTGCTGGTCTTAGGATCACCTGGTTTGAAATGAATACTCTGGCACCTAAGTTATAAGCCGTGCCAGATGTGCATAGTACCGGACCAGATCCACCATCAATCTGCACCCGATACTCTGGATGCTTCACAGAGGTGATGGTACCGATGTATTCAGCATGGGTTGGATTTAAAAGCTTTTGCAGTTCAAATAAAGGATTACTCACGACTGATACGCTCCACGGTAATGGTTTCATTCACCTTTTCGTATGAAAAACTTCCACTCACCCCATCAATCACACCCCACCACTGGCCATTAAAGGCAATGGTTTTACCAGGTAGCATCTCGCCAATTTCCTGACTGACCGGAATATCTGTACAAGTGTGTAACTCCTGAATATTGGCTTTGACCAGTTCATTTTTGCCATAGCTGGCACCCGACACTACATTAAATAATGGCCCTGTGACTGTTTCTAGAGGCACATCACCCGAGGTACCACGCTGCTGTACTTTCAGACTTTCACCGCTGCGACTATTCACTACGGTGAGGGCATTAAAGTCAGCAATATATTCATCGTTCTGCTTAATGTTCTGCTGCATCACCAGGCTTTCAGATAACAGAATATCGTAATCCTCTACCGTCATCGTATCCCAGTAGCCTTTCTGGTATCGGGGCAAAATAGTCAGCGTATTACCTGCTTTCTGGCTATAGATAAAGCCGCCGCCTGCATCAACAACCTGCTTTATTGCATCGATTGGTGCAAGTTCTGCATAGCTCAGGCTTTCAATCGGCACAATCCAACCCAGTTCATCAATCAGTTTCCAGTCCAGAGTTGTACCGCTATTTGCTCGATCCAGTTCAGCCTGCACAAGCTGCACAGAGGTTCGTTCATTGTCCTGGATAAATGAGCGTAAAAGTGCGTATTTATCCGAGTTCAACGCAGTAACGCTGCGCCCCGGGTAAGTGTATAAAACACTGGCAAATCGTCGGGTTTCCTCTGGATCTTCCAGCAAAATATGATGCTCAAATCCATTGATTATGACTTTAAGAATCAATGGCTGCCCATCGATCGGCTGTAGTTTATCTTTCTCGGTATGAGCCACGGTAATTGAGTAAGTCCAACACCACTGCGACCGGCTGGCACTGTAGCTACCATCAATCACTTGAATCTTCTCGCCGGTATC
>NZ_DFDO01000213.1:9840-13262 GCF_002367915.1 Acinetobacter sp. UBA3025 | reverse complement strand
CTTTTAACAAATTATTAATGAAGAGTCTGATATAGAAAATGAAGATTTTGAACACTCAACTTTTTCATTCTAAGAATTTTAATTTTAAATATTATTGATGCACTCATGAGTCATACCCTTCAGAGAATTTAGATTTAAAAATATCTTTGTTTTTATTTGTTTTTTTACTATATGGTCAGAATTTAGACTGTTAAATTTCTTACCATTATTCACTTTAGATTAAAAAAATCCCTCGACTTTAGTGGAATATCGTAAATAAAAATGACATTTATTCAGCGAATCTTATACAATTCCTAAAAATTTTCATCAATTTGTATAAGGCTCTCTCCCAATGCAAAACACAAAAAAATTAACATTGGCAGTTTTGATTCAGGCTGCATTGATCTCAACCGCTTTTGCTAGCGAGCAGAGTGAGTCTAAAGGTTTTGTAGAAGACGCAGAAGGATCTGTACTTTTCCGTACTGGTTATTTATCTCGTGACTATAAAGGCACTCCACCAAATAGTGATACGAGTTCTTTCGCTCAAACAGCAATAATTAATCTAGATTCTGGCTTTACCAAAGGTATTGTTGGTTTTGGTGCAGGTATCATTGGTGATGCTTCATTTAAACTCGGTAAAAATGGGCATACTGGTAACCAAATGATCCCAACGCATAGTCAAGATAATGCCGATGGAACTAAAGATGCCTATGATCATTGGGCACGTGGAGGTGCTTATGTCAAAGCACGCGTATCAAACACAACGGCTAAATATGGTACGCAAGTATCTGAAATTCCAGTAATTGCAAGTAATACTGCTCGTTTAACCCCTGAGTACTACACTGGTCTTTATATTGAAAGTAACGAAATTAAAGACTTGACGTTAATCGGTGGTAAATTCACTAAAAATCAATGGTCTAATGATATCAGCTCAGACCAACAAAATTTGGACAGTGCTATTTTCTGGGGCGCGAAATACAAGTTTAACGACCAAGTTAATGCCTCTTATTATGGGGTAGACGTTAAAGATAAATTAGATCGTCACTATGGGAATGTAAATTACAGCTTTCCTACAGCAAATGGTGCGACCGTAACTTTAGAGGCAATGGGTTACAATACTAAATGGAAAGTTGGAGCAGCAACCACTGATCCACGCAGTGCAACTGAAGAATTGACTAACTCAATTTGGGGTGTATCTGCAAGCTATAACAGAGATGCACACAATTTGATGCTTGCATACCAAGATAATGCGGGCAACATAGGTTACGACTATGCTTACAACGCAGATGGTCTACAAAGCATTTATGTACCAAACTCATACTTATCCGACTTTAAGGGTAACGATGAAAAATCTGTTGGCTTACAGTACAACTATAATTTTAAAAACCATGGTCTTCCAGGTCTAAACTGGACAACAGCATTCGTTTATGGTTGGGATATTGATGTAGCCGAAATAAATAATCCAGCACAAATTATCGACCAAGCTGAAGAACATGAATTCTTTAACCAAGTGAAATATACGGTTCAATCTGGTGCATTCAAAGATGCAAACTTACGCTTACGTCACTCATACTTGCGCGCAAGTGATACTTACAATAATGCTTCTGGCAACTATGTAAGTAATGCTATCAGCTCAACAAATGAATGGCGTATCTGGTTAGACATCCCGGTGAAATTATTCTAATGTCCTGACGATGCTTTAAATCAAAAAAACCTGCACATTGTGCAGGTTTTTTTATTTAAGCTTTAAAAGTTTAAAGACTTAAATGGAAAAGCAAAGCAATTATTTGTTTGCTTCTGCATAAGCAGCAATTGAGTCTAGTACTTCTTGTTTCGCAACATCTGCACCTTCCCAACCACTTAACTTAACCCATTTACCTGGTTCCAAGTCTTTGTAGTGCTGGAAGAAGTGTTCGATCTGGCTGATCAATAATGGAGGAAGATCAGTATATTCTTGAACATCTTTATAGATCGGTGTCAATTTTTCATGTGGAACCGCAACCAGTTTCGCATCAACACCACCGTCATCTTCCATGTTCAGTTTGCCCACAGGACGGCAGCGAATAACAGAACCCGGCTCTACTGGGTGTGGCGTCACAACCAATACGTCTAAAGGGTCACCATCTAGAGATAAAGTGTTTGGAACATAACCATAGTTCGCTGGGTAGAACATTGCTGTACCCATGAAACGGTCTACAAATAATGCATCAGAATCTTTATCAATTTCATATTTGATTGGTGCTGCATTTGCAGGAATTTCGATAATGACATAGATGTCGTTTGGCGCATCTTTACCCGCTGGGATATTGCTGTAGCTCATAGCATCACTCTTTAACAAGTTATATCTTTTAAAAACCGCGATAATTATAACGGTTTTTACAGATTTTTTTTGATTTTAAAATATCGAACTGTAAATATCTCGACCTGCTTTATTTTTGGCTTAAGAGATTTTGATAATTAACAGCAGTAAGGTTATTGGACATAATAAGGATAACAGCCAGACAATTGAACGTAAGGTCGACCAGTTCGCCAGATAACAGATCCCATAGATGACCCGAAAAACCAGATAGGCAATCCCAAAGGTCATCACCAGACTTTGCGGCACGACCATATATTCTGCCATCAGAATCGAGGCGATAAAGAGCGGTAAGCTTTCAAAGCTATTTTGCTGAGCGGCATTGGCGCGACTGGCCAGGCCTGTAGACTTTTCTAAAAATGCCCGCGGATTCTGATTGTCTTTTGCACGAAACCCTGCCGATTTTTTCGCAATCAAGGTAAAAACATAGGGTAAAAGACAAGCTGCCAAAATGAGATAGATAACCCCACTAATGCTATGCATCTGATTTTTCTCTTGAGAATTTTTATGTCTATCATAGCATGGCGTTTCGTGAATAAATTTTGTTAAATAGAGTGTTTTTATAAATGATTAAGGATTCACTATGGTCAGCCCTGATCAAAATGAAATGTTCGATGTCCTCGAGAAACAGCACCAGCATCAACGTCAAGTGGATCGCGTATTAAAAATCGTATTGCCGATTGTGGCATTTCTGATGGCGGTCATTTGTGCCAATATGAATATCTGGTCTCCCCTCTTTACCTTTGCTATCTTATGGATTGCCTTCTATGCCGTGGGCATCAAACGCATGCCGATCTGGCACTGGGTGGTCGCAATCATCATTTATTGCCTGATAGATAATATTCTCAGTTATGGCAGTTTTAATTTGAGAGGATTTAACCGCCAGTTTGGTACCATGTTTATTTTTTTGGGTGTGATCGGTGTAGGACGTCCTTACTTCGACCGCTGGCTAATGAAAAAAGAGAATTAAAAAAAGCGCCCTTAGGCGCTTTTTTTATTGCAGGATTTATGCAGTCTTACGTAGGTCTTTACGCAGGATTTTGCCTACGTTAGATTTTGGTAATTCATCCATAAATTCAACATAACG
>NZ_DFDO01000213.1:8085-9503 GCF_002367915.1 Acinetobacter sp. UBA3025 | reverse complement strand
TCTTTCTTCACCACAAACAGTTTTGGCACTTCACCTGATTTTTCATCTGGTACACCAATTGCAGCCACTTCCAATACTTTTGGATGTTTCGCAACGACTTCTTCAATTTCAGAAGGATAAACGTTAAAGCCAGAGACCAGAATCATGTCTTTCTTACGGTCAACGATTTTGATGTAACCACGTGAATCCATAACACCGATATCACCGGTACGGAAGAAGCCATTTACCATCACTTTATCGGTTTCATCCGGACGGTTCCAATAGCCTTTCATCACCTGTGGACCACGGATTGAGATTTCACCCTGCTCACCGAGTGCAACTTCATTACCGTCATCATCCAGCATTGCAACTTCAGTCAAAGGTAACGGAATACCAATCGTACCGCTAAATGCTTCAGATGCCGGTGGGTTCGCAGTTGCTACTGGAGAAGTTTCAGACAGGCCATAACCTTCAATGATGTTAGTGCCAGTAATTTTCTTCCAAGCTTCTGCAGTAGAAGGCAGAACAGCCATACCACCGCCCATCGCCATTTTTAAACGGCTATGATCCAGTTGCTTGAACTCTTCGTTGTTTACAAGCGCATTAAACAGCGTGTTCACAGCAGGGAAGAATGTTGGCTGGTATTTACGTAATTCTTTCATCACCGCAGGCAGGTCACGCGGGTTAGGAATCAGAACGTTCGCCTGACCTTTATACATGCCGTAAAGTGCACAGACCATGAAAGCAAAGATGTGATAAAGCGGTAAAGCACAGAAAATACGGTCATCTGGCTGGCCATCTTGCGCACCGAATTTGCTCTGGAAGATACCGTCACACTGCAACAGGTTAGCAACCAAGTTACGATGGGTCAGTTCAGCACCTTTAGAAACACCAGTAGTACCACCTGTGTACTGAAGTACAGCAGTATCACTTAAAGTCAATTCAGGGCGTTTATAGTTGCTTGGGTTAACTTTATTCAGGGCTGCATTGAACTTGATGTGACCTGGAATATCCCATGCCGGAATCTGCTTACGTACTGAACGTAATACAAAGTTCACCAAAGTACCTTTTAAAGCACCCAGCATGTCACCCACAGAAGCAACCACGACGTGCTTCACAGGTGTTTTGCCAATAATTGACTGATAAACGCTTGCAAAATTCTCAATAATGACCAGAACTTCAGCACCAGAATCTTTTAACTGATGCTCAAGCTCACGTGATGTATATAGTGGATTTACATTCACCAGTACTAAACCAGCGCGGAACACCCCCAATGCTACGACCGGATACTGAAGAACGTTTGGCATCATTACGGCAACACGTGTGCCTTTTGCCAGACCCAAACTTTGTAAATATGCTGCGAATTTACGACTAGCTTCTTCCAACTCATTGAACGTTAAAGTCTTATCCATAAAGATAAAGGCATCACGTGAGCCAAA
>NZ_DFDO01000213.1:0-7881 GCF_002367915.1 Acinetobacter sp. UBA3025 | reverse complement strand
GTATTCAGCGAACCAAATCTTTTCCATAATGCCAATCTCTCCAATCATAATCCTTAGTAGTTCAACTGTTTTTTTCAATGCTGCACGTCATTTTTTAGACTTGTATATGTGCAACATTGCATCCATTTGTCGAATCGTTACTCATATATAACGTATTTCGATTCATGGATGCTAGTATTATCTTTGAATCAACAGTTTATTTGCTTTTTGATATCCACGTGGTAACAGGGTTCCTTTAGAGCCTCGTTTCCCAATATATTTTTGCAGGTCATCCCCTTTGAGTTTTAATTGTTGCTGTCCTGCAAGCACTTGAATTATTTCATCAAGTTTCAATATTGTCATGGATAAAATTTGATCTTTATCTTCAAGTTGTATCAATTTATTACCTTTACCTTTATTAAGTACAGGTAATTCCGACAGATCAACAACCAGCAGACGGCCAGCTGAACTGAGTAGTGCAACATGAGTTGCATCTTCCAGTGGTTGCAGGTTCATGACCTGTGCACCTTCAGATAGATTCAGGAAAGCCTTACCAGCTTTGGCATTGGTATCCAACTGCTTGGCTTGGGTTTTAAATCCATAACCTTTGCTGCTGACTGCCAGGATTTCTGCATCATCTTCAGCCACCAATACCTGCTTGAAACCAACTCCACTTGCCGGAGAAAGTTTTGAACTCAACGGTTCACCGAGTCCTCGTGCCGATGGCAGGCTATTGATTGGCAAGCCATAGCTACGGCCACTATCATCTAATACATAGACGCGTTGATTAGACTTACCTTGGGCATGACTAAGGTATTGATCGCCCGCACGGAAATTCAGATGTTCAGCATCCACTTCATGCCCTTTGGCACAGCGAATCCAGCCCGCTTCAGACAATACCACTGTAACCGGATCCGCTGGCAGCATTTCAGTTTCATCAATTGCAGCGGCTTCGGCACGTTGTACGATTGGAGAACGGCGATCATCCCCAAATTTCTTTGCATCCTCTTTGAGTTCATTGATGATCAAAGTTTTTAAAGACTCAGGATTAGCCAGCTGCTCACGAATCACGGCAGCTTTAGCTTCCAGCTCTTCCTGTTCGCGGCGCAGTTCCATTTCTTCAAGCTTGGCCAGATGACGTAGCTTGAGTTCTAAAATGGCTTCGGCCTGAATCTCATCAATACCAAAACGTTCCATCAACACTAGTTTAGGCTGATCTTCCTCACGAATAATCCGAATCACTTCATCAATATTCAGGTAGGCAATGATCAAACCGCCGAGAATATGCAGGCGTTTTTCGATCTTATTCAGATGATATTGCAGACGGCGAGTGACTGTAGTTTTACGGATTTCGATCCATTCCAGCAGAATACGACGAATCGATTTCACCTGTGGACGGCCATCCGCGCCAATCATGTTCATATTGACACGATAGCTGGATTCCAGATCTGTAGTCGCGAACAGATGGCTCATTACCGCTTCAGCATCAATACGGTTCGAACGCAATACCACCACTAAACGTGTTGGATTTTCATGGTCAGATTCATCACGAACATCAGTGACCAATGGCAGCTTTTTCGCCTGCATCTGGTCCGCGATCTGACTGATAATTTTTGAACCGGATACCTGATATGGCAATTCGGTAATCACAATTTCATTTTTATCAATAGTGTATACCGCACGCATGCGATAGCTGCCACGACCTGTCGTCTGGATTTTAAGCAGCTCTGATGGTGGCGTAATGATTTCCGCTTTGGTCGGTAAATCCGGTCCCGGAATGTATTCTGCCATTTTGGCATCGGTCAGGTTCGGATTACGGATCAGAGCGATAGTACCTTTCACCACTTCGCGCAAGTTGTGCGGCGGAATATCGGTCGCCATCCCTACAGCAATTCCGGTGGTACCATTTAGCAGGATATTGGGAACACGTGCCGGCAAGTTAATCGGTTCTTTCATCGAACCATCAAAGTTATCCTGCCAGTCACAGGTGCCTTGTCCTAGTTCGGATAAAAGCAGTTCGCTATATTGCGACAGTTTGGCTTCGGTATAACGCATCGCCGCGAAAGACTTCGGATCATCAGGTGAACCCCAGTTGCCCTGTCCTTCAATAAACGGATAGCGATAACTGAATGGTTGTGCCATCAGGACCATGGCTTCATAACAGGCCGAGTCACCATGTGGATGGTATTTACCCAGTACATCCCCGACAGTACGCGCCGATTTTTTCGGTTTACTGGTCCATTTCAGACCCAGCTCACTCATGGCATAGACAATACGGCGCTGTACCGGTTTCAAACCGTCACTAATATGTGGCAATGCACGATCCATAATCACGTACATGGCATAATTTAAATAAGCTTGTTCGGTAAATTCGGCTACGGAACGGTTTTCTGTCGCATGATGCGCAAGGCTTGTCATAACAACCTATAATCCTAAAATTCGTTTTTGTATCAATGTTTCTTATGCTAAGTCGCGGCTGTGTGCTGCACAAGGGCAGTAAACTACACAGCGCGACAAATCGTGTCTTATGGGCTAAAAATATCCACTTTATAGCAGCTGAGCAACTAAAAAATCACCAACCTTATAAACCCATGGATTCTAGCGTCTTGCCTTTGGTCTCTTCACCCAGGACTAAAATGACCACAGCCACTGCAATCAGCACCACAGTAAACATGGTAAAGACATAACTGAAACCGTTTGGCATCCCCATCAAATGGGTTACGGCAAAAGGTGCAGCAATCCCGCCAATACGGCCAATTGCACCGGCCCAGCCTGAGCCGAAAGCACGAATATTGGTTGGATACTGTTCTGGGGTATAAGTATAGAGAACACCCCATGCTCCCAGATTAAAGAAGGACATCAGACAGCCCCAGATCACAATTTCAGTTACACTACCGGACTGGCCAAAGAAATAGGCTGAAATCGCACACATGCCGATAAATCCAGCCAGAGTCGCCTTACGACCGAGTTTTTCGACTAGCCATGCTGCCGCAATATAACCTGGCAATTGCGCTAGAATCATAACCAGGACATATTCAAAAGACTGCACGATGGTATAGCCTTCCTTGACCAGAAGGCTTGGTAACCAGGTGAAAATACCATAGTAGGAGAAAACGATCCCAAACCAGATCAGCCACAGCATCAAGGTGCGGCGGGCAAAAATACCGCTCCAGAGCTGGGTAAACGAGATATTCTGCTTGGCAGCCACGGGTTTAACTTCAAAGATTTCCATGACTTCGACGCCGCATTTGCGCTCAATCTTTTTAACCAGAGCCTGTGCTTCATCTACCCGGCCACGATTGATCAGATACGGTACCGACTCAGGCACCAGTTTCCAGATTACGATGGCATACAGTGCCGGTATCCCGCCAATCATGAATGCAGCTTGCCAGCCAAAATCAGGAATCACAAAACGTGACACCAGTGCAGCCACCAGCCAGCCCAAGCCCCAGAAACTTTCCAGCAGCACAATGAAACGACCACGTACCCGTGCCGGGATATATTCACTGACCAGTGTCACCGCAACCGGCAACTGCCCCCCTAATCCCAGACCGACAATAAAACGAAATACCAGTAACCAGGTCAGATTCGGCGCAAAGGCACAGGCAGCAGTCGCCAGACTATAAATCACCAGCGTACTGGCAAATACCGTTTTACGTCCCCAGCGATCTGCCAGTCCACCTGAGAAAATCGCTCCAATCGCCATACCGATAAAACCGATCGAAACCACCCAGCTTTTCTGGTCAGCGGTCATCTGCCAGTCTTCAGCCATTTTCGCCAGAATAAAGGAAATCAATCCCGTATCCATGGCATCAAACATCCAGCCAAGACCAATCACCCATAAAAGAGTGTAGTGGAACTTGCCGATCGGCAAGCGCTGTATCCGAGAAACTAAATCCATAACAAAAATCTCTGATCAGGTGAAACGGGAGATGCTGCTGTCCCAACAGGAGGTTTGATTTTTTATTTTTTTATACTACGAATACGTACGCCTGCGGGAAGTTTTCCCTCCCGCAGTTACCGTAATTCATATCAAGATTCGTCTTTGGATGAAGCGGACTGTTCGTCATCATCCTTATAGATAAACTTCGGCATTTCCAGACCGAAATAGATCGCAATCAAACGCAAACTAAAGCCAAAAATCAGGGTGGAAATAATGGTCAGTTCGAGTGACAGACCAAAATTGCTGCAGAGCCAGTAGAAGATGACTGCAACAAAGGAAATACTGGCATACAGTTCACGGCGGAAGACTAAAGGCACATCATTACATAAAATGTCACGTAAAATACCGCCCGATACTCCGGTCAGAACCCCGGCGACCGCACTGACTACAAAACCATGCCCCATTTCCAGCGCAATCTGGCAGCCAATGATGGTAAAGCCAATCAGGCCCAAGGCATCCAGTACCAGGAAGATATTGCGTAAATGACGCATCCATTTGGCAATCAGGATGGTGACAAAGGCTGCACAACAGGTCAGTACCAAATATTCCGGGTGTTTGACCCAAGTCAAGGGATAATGGCCAAGCAGTACATCACGCACCGAACCACCACCGAGCGCCGTAACACAGGCAATGATCGTAACCCCAAACCAGTCCATACTACGCCGACCGGCAGACAAGGCTCCGGTCATGGCTTCAGCGGTAATTGCAATAATATAGATGACGGTCAGTAACATCGCCCTGCTTCCACCTGAGGCTTTGAGATGGCGGCTATTCTAAGCTAAATCTATGTGAAAATTATAAAAAATGCGCACAACATTGCTTAAATTTTTTCCCGGAGCCACAGATGCACGGCTGTTTCATTGTAAGCTGTTGATCTGTCGTTGGATCCAGAAAGTACCAGCGATTCTCGAACTTCACAAAATGTGAAATTTCATGATGAATCTGGGCCTGCTTGCCATCGTGATAATGTGCTTTGAACTCGACCAGCGCATGGGTCTTGTCCAGTTTTTCATTGGCCTGCACGATTTCCAGCTTCAGCCATTGATTGCTTCGGCTCCATTCAGCAATGGCTGGCATGTCCAAAGCCTGCTGCTGTCCGCGGGCGGTAGTCTGCTGGATATAATCAATTTCATGCTTGGCAAAGGCACTATACCGCGAGCGCATTAATTGCTCGGCGCTTTGGGCAAATTGCTGGCCCTGATGTAGTGGCTGGCAACAGCTTGCATATTCACCTCGTCCACATGGACATGCTTCTGACATTTCAATTCCATAAAAAATAGCCCGACAATGCGGGCTATTTTAGCAAACTTTTAGCTGGACTCTTCGGGCGTTGAACTAGTCTTTCCGGTTCGCAGGCGCGATGATATGCACCTTATCAATCTTGTGGCCGTCCATAGTGACCACCTCAAAGATATAATCATCTGCTTCGAGCTTTTCGCCATTTTCTGGCAAGCGCCCCAGATGGAACAGAATATAACCCGACAATGTCGAATATTCTTCCGTTTCATTGACCAGATCGCGATCCAGAAGCAGTGACACGTGGCGAATATCGGTCGAACCATCCAGAATCAGGCTGCCATCTTCCAGACTTTCTACAGCTGCTTCTAGCTGGTCTTCATCCGGGAATTCACCGGCAATCGCTTCCAGCACATCAATCGGTGTCGCCACCCCTTCAATTGAACCATATTCATTCAATACCAGTGCCATTTGTAGCGGTGCCTGACGCAACTGATCCATCACCATTAAGACCTGAGCATTTTCATGCACAATCACTGGTTCACGCAGATGTTTTTCGAAGTCCAAAATACCTGTTTCGATGTATTCATTCAGGACTTTATGGGTCAATACCACACCGGCAATATTGTCCAGCTCACCACGCGCCACAATCAGGCGTGAATGGCTCATATGCAATAACTGTTCTTTGATACTGGCATGATCATTTTCCAGATCAATCCATTCCAGTTCAGGGCGTGGTGTCATCACCGACTTCACTGGACGTTCTGACAAGCCAAGTACGCCCTGCACCATGACGCTATGGTAGACCCCACTTTCGTCATCATCAAAGACTTCATCAGCAAAGGCGCGGGTCGCCAGTACATCTTCCGGCTCAGAAGAATCATTATCCTGAGCCGGTTTACCGCCCAGCATACGCATCACAGCAGACGCAGTACGGTAACGCATATCAGTAGTGGTGACCATTTTTTCCTGATTGCGTTTCATGGTCTGGTTAATGAATTCCACAATCACAGAGAAACCAATCGCGGCATACAGATAGCCTTTTGGAATATGGAAACCGAAGCCTTCAACCACCAGCGAGAAACCAATCATCATCAGGAAGCCCAGACAGAGAATCACTACTGTCGGGTGCTTGTTGACGAAATCCATGAGGGCTTTAGAGGCCCACAACATGATACCGACCGCAATAATCACGGCGATCATCATCACAGACAGATCTTTGACCATACCAACCGCAGTAATCACGCTGTCGAGCGAGAACACGGCGTCCAGTACCACGATCTGCACAATCACCATCCAGAACACCGCCTGAACCGGATTTTCTTCCTTGGTCACAGGTTTGGCTTCCAGACGCTCATGCAACTCCATGGTGCCTTTAAACAGCAGGAATACACCACCGAATAATAAAATCAGGTCGCGTCCTGAAAATGGATGCTCAAAGATATGGAATAGCGGTTCGGTAAGCGTTACGACCCAAGCAATCGATGCCAGTAACACCAGTCGCATTAACAGGGCTAAGCCCAGACCGGTAATACGCGCCGCATTACGCTGTTCGGGTGGAAGTTTTTCCGCCAGAATTGCAATAAAGACCAGGTTATCGATCCCGAGTACAATTTCAAGAACAATCAGTGTGAGTAAGCCAATCCAGGCAGAGGGATCTGACATCCATTCAAAAATCATTGCATCTGCTCCTCTAACCGAGGAGAAAAGCAAGTATTTGCATGATGAGATACAGGTTGATACCCGACTTGAATTAAAGACTTGATAATGTGACGTTTTACTGAATTAAAGCGCCAACTTCGACTACCCATGTGAGTTCTATTGTAGTAAGACAGACTTTCAGTATATCAAGAACAGCATGAAATTCACCTGTTTTCATCCGGGATTATGGATGAATTTGAATGAAAGATTTTGTCCTAAAATGAGGTCTGCTCATGGAATTGTCATATTTGTTAACTAAGTTATAGTAAGTAGATAAAAAAATGATAAGGTGAAAAAAATAAATGCAAAGTGTAATGGAAATGACCGATTATTTTAATGATAACTCCCCAAAAACAACACGCCCGCTAGTAGCTTTATATTGTGGCTCTCGTGCCGGCAACAAACCGATTTATCTGGAAAAAGCGATTCAACTGTCACAAGGTCTGGCCGAACATGGTTTTGGTCTGGTCTATGGCGGCGCCAGTATTGGTCTGATGGGCCAGGTGGCAGACACCATGATTCAGCATGGTGGTGAAGCGGTGGGCGTGATTCCGGAATTTATGCTGGATTATGAGATTGCCCATCCTCAACTCACAGAACTGCATATCGTCACCAGCATGCATCAGCGTAAGGCCATGATGGCAGATCGTGCCTGTGCCTTTGTCGCCTTACCGGGTGGATTGGGAACCTTTGAAGAAATTCTGGAAATTGCGACCTGGGGTCAGCTGAACCAGCATCAAAAACCGATGATGCTGTATAACGTCAATGGTTTTTATAATCCCCTGATTGCCCAGCTTGATCTTGCGGTGCAGGAAGGCTTCTTGCCGCCCCAACATCGGGCTAAACTGATTATCTGTGAACATGCAGATCAGATTTATACCACCTTGCTGAATCTGGATGCTCCGCAACGTTTCGTCGTTTAAATTTTCTTGTCTGCTTTAAATAGCAAATATTTAAAGCCATAAAAAAGCGAGCTTGATGCTCGCTTTTTTCATTTATACATTGTCCCGTCCTGAAATAAG
>NZ_DFDO01000207.1:0-5268 GCF_002367915.1 Acinetobacter sp. UBA3025 | reverse complement strand
CAAGCTGAAACAGATAAGCCCAAAATTCCAATGGCTATAATTAATTTATGCATTTTCCCCTCAACAATAAAAATTACATACGATTTATCTAAGTTATTGAATATTTATAGCATAAAGCTACTTTTAATAAATACGAGCAATAAAAAAGCCAGAACTGGTCCGGCTTTGAAAACTTACTTCATTGAATTTTTTAACGATGAGTATGAATTGACATCACAATACCCATCCCTGCCAACATGGAAATCACAGCTGTACCCCCATAACTCATCAATGGCAAAGGGTCACCCGTTACAGGTAAAATCCCACTGACCATGCCTGAGTTTAAAAACACGAAGAAAAAGAAAGTCAGTCCGATCGCACCGGCATACAAACGGCCAAAGTTATGAAAGCTATTCATGCCAATAATCAGACAGCGAATAATAATGGCCGTAAACAGGCTGAATAGCAGAAACACCCCGATAAAACCAAATTCTTCGGCATAAGTCGACATGATGAAGTCGGTATGATGTTCAGGTAAATAACCTAGATGAGACTGGGTGCCTTGCGAATAGCCTTTCCCCATAACCCCACCCGAACCGATGGCAATTTTGGACTGGATAATGTTCCAGCCTGCGCCCAAGGCATCCGATTCTGGATCGAATAAAGTCAGAATCCGTTTCTTTTGATATTCCTGCAACAAGAACATCCACAGTAGCGGCACTGCAACGGCCAAAGCAGCAAAGGCTCCAGCAATTAGACGCCATGACATGCCACTCAGGAACAGTACAAAGATTCCAGGAATCACCAGACCGATATTTAGATCGGGTTGTAATGCCACCAGTACAAAAGGTACGCCTAAAATCACCAAGGCGCCGACAATATCTAGAAATTTTGGCGGGAAAGGTTTACGGGCAAAGTACCAGGCCATCATCAGTGGCATGGCAAACTTCATTACCTCACTCGGCTGCATGCTCCCCACACCCGGCAATGTAATCCAGCGTGTTGCCCCCAGACGCTTTTCACCAATCACAAAGACCAGCAGTAGCATAAAGATACCGAACATATAAAAATATGGACTGGCAGCCTGATAAACCTTCGGTGGCACCTGTGCACAGATAAACATCACCACAAAGCCCACACCAAAACTGATCGCCTGGCGAATCACCATCCCCGAATCTTCAGAGGTGGCACTGTAAACCACCATCAGACCCAAGATCGCATTTAAAATCAGGAAACAAAGCAGCCATGGATCGAGGTGCAACTTGGTCCATCGGGAGGCATTCTGGGGATTAATACTACGACCATCGCGTGCGGACTGCCGCAAAAAACGATACTGCTGTGAAGGGATCATTGGCCCACGGGTAGAAAATTTATGATGGCAAAATTATAAGTTAAAGTGCTCCGGAATAAATCGCCATTGACTGATTTATTCCATTTTTATTGCAATATATTTAGCGCTGGGCAGCCAGAATCAGCTTGGCCAGTTCCAGATCATCTGGATAGGTAATTTTAATATTGTCAGAGCGACCTTGTACTACTTGAACTGGTTCGTCTATATGTTCCAGTGCACTGGCTTCATCGGTAATGGTAACACCATCTGCGAGTGCCTGCTGAATCGCACGTTCTAAGGTTCCAAGTTTCGCCATTTGTGGTGTTTGCGCCTGCCACAAAGTTGAACGATCTACTGTCGTTTCAATATCATGATTCTTTACGACACGTTTTAAGGTATCCCGTACCGGAATGGCCAGAATCGCAGCCTGATCAGTTTGAATTGCTGTATTGACCAGATCAATCAGGGAGCTTTGACTCACACAAGGACGGGCTGCATCATGCACCAAAACCCAATCCTCTTCTGAAGCAATCTCAGATAAATATTCCAAGGCATTTAGTACAGAGTTGACGCGCTCTGCACCGCCCAAGCAAAAATGTGCTTTATCCAGATGAGAAAGTGGCAGAGTCTTGGCAACATCATCCTGTGCACCAATCGCAAGGACATAACCTGCTAATGGCAATTGATTCAGGCGCGAAACCGTATGTTCAAGAACGGTCTGTTCCTGAATCATCTGGTATTGTTTAAGTTCGGTTTTGGAAAATCGGCTACCGGAACCTGCAGCTGGTAAAATGACCCACAATTTATGGTGTTGTTGGAACATCAGCTGATTCATTGGTTCTCAGGTCTACTTTATTCGAATTAAGATAAATCGGTTTATATTGAGTACTAATAGTGCTCATTTGCACAAAGGTTTCATGCGGCTTGATCAAACCTAGATCGAGACGGGCATGCTCTTCGATGGCTTCAATACCATTCTTCAAATCATAAACTTCTGCAGCCAGAACGCGATTACGTTCTTTCAGTTCTTCATTCAATTCTACTTGTTGCTGGATTTTCTGGGTCAATGCCTGATGGTCATTATAACCACCCTCACCGAACCAGTATAAATATTGAAACCCTGCGATCAGAACGATCGCAAGGCCCAACAGTACTTTACTCATCAAGGAGTCGAATACATTTAACATTGACATAAGTCGCTTAGTTCAAACCTTTGAACTCAGCTTTACCGCGATATGCAGCTTGAGTCAATTCTTCGATACGAAGTAATTGGTTATATTTCGCTACACGGTCAGAACGGCAAAGTGAACCAGTCTTGATTTGACCTGCTGCTGTACCTACTGCAAGATCTGCAATAGTAGAATCTTCAGTTTCGCCTGAACGGTGAGAGATTACAGTAGAGTAACCATTTGCTTTCGCAAGGTAGATTGCATCTAAAGTTTCAGTCAATGTACCGATCTGGTTGTACTTGATCAGGATTGAGTTACCTACTTTCTCGTTGATACCACGTTGAAGAATCTTAGGATTCGTAACGAACAGGTCATCACCCACCAACTGGATCTTGTCGCCAAGGATAGAAGTCAGGTAAGACCAGCCTTCCCAGTCAGATTCGTCCAGACCATCTTCAATCGAGATAATTGGGTATTGATTTACCAGACCTGCAAGGTAGTCAGCAAACTGGTTGCTTGTGAACGATTTGTTGCCTTCGCCAGCCAGGATGTATTGACCATCTTTGTAGAATTCTGAAGATGCGCAG
This sequence comes from Acinetobacter sp. UBA3025, assembly GCF_002367915.1. Taxonomy (NCBI): domain Bacteria; kingdom Pseudomonadati; phylum Pseudomonadota; class Gammaproteobacteria; order Moraxellales; family Moraxellaceae; genus Acinetobacter; species Acinetobacter sp. UBA3025. Next base: position 2,203 of record NZ_DFDO01000207.1, on the reverse strand, counting down.
TCAAGTGCAAGCATGATGTCAGAACCAGCTTTGTAACCAGTTTGCTCGATTGCAGACAGGATCACAGTAATAGCTTCTTCGTTAGAACGAAGGTTTGGCGCAAAACCACCTTCATCACCGACTGCAGTGTTCAAACCTTGTTTCTTCAAAACTGATTTTAAAGAATGGAAGATTTCAGCACCGGCACGTAACGCTTCAGAGAATGAAGTGAAACCTACAGGCTCAATCATGAATTCCTGAATATCAACAGTGTTGTCTGCGTGAGCACCACCGTTCAGGATGTTCATCATTGGAACAGGCATAGTCAAAATCTTTTGACCACGAAGATCTGCGATATATTGGTAAAGCGGAGTTTTCTTTTCTTCAGCAGCAGCACGCGCAGCAGCAAGAGATACCGCCAAAGTTGCGTTTGCACCTAATTTTTCTTTGTTTTCAGTACCGTCTAAAGCGATCATCGTATTGTCGATGTCTTTCTGTTCGAATACTGATTTACCCACTAACGCATCACGAATCAGAGTGTTTACGTTGTTAACCGCAGTTTTAACACCTTTACCTAGGTAACGTGCTTTATCGCCATCACGAAGTTCTAAAGCTTCACGAGAACCAGTTGAAGCACCAGATGGTGCACATGCACGGCCAACTACGCCAGATGCCAGGATAACGTCTGCTTCGATGGTTGGGTTACCACGAGAGTCCAAAATTTCACGTGCACGAATGTCAACGATTTGGCTCATGAACAATTCCTCAGTTGATTAATAACAGGATGCTTAAAACTGCATCAATGGGTATCTAATTTTTCAAATCCTTTCACTAGAGTATCCAGCTCTTTTAATTGAGCCAGGAATGGTTCTAGTTGAGATAAACGCAAGGCACAAGGACCATCACATTTTGCCACATCCGGATTTGGATGAGCTTCCAGGAACAAACCTGCAAGACCTGTTGCCATACCGGCACGCGCCAGTGTAGTAATCTGCGCACGACGACCACCGGCAGAGTCAGCACGACCGCCTGGAGTTTGTAATGCATGTGTTACATCAAAGAATACTGGCACGTTCATTTCTTTCATGATGTCGAAGCCCAGCATGTCTACAACCAGATTGTTGTAACCAAAAGCAGAACCACGCTCACAAAGAATCAGCTTGTCATTCCCTGCTTCCAGACACTTATGCAAAATGTGGCGCATTTCGTGCGGAGCAAGGAACTGGGCTTTCTTGATGTTGATAATGGCATCAGTTTTTGCCATCGCTTCAACCAGGTCAGTCTGACGACTTAAGAATGCAGGTAGCTGGATAATGTCAGCAACTTCTGCCACAGGAGCAGCCTGATACGGCTCATGTACATCAGTGATAATTGGCACATTAAAATGTTTTTTAATGTCGGCTAACCACTCGATTCCTTTTTCCAGGCCAGGCCCACGGAATGAGTTCAGGCTTGAACGGTTGGCTTTGTCAAAACTTGCTTTAAAGACATATGGAATATCTAAACGTTTGCAGATATCAACATAAGTCTCTGCAATTTCAAAAGCTAAGTCTTTCGACTCAAGTACGTTCATGCCGCCGAATAGTACAAATGGCAAGTGGTTTGCCATTTGTATATCGCCTAAACGTACAATTTCTTGTGGTTTTAATTGTGACATTTAAACTTCCTAGTTGTGTCTTAAACTCGCATTATTTAGTTTTTTGGTACTGTTTTTTCGCAGCATCAATGAAACCGGCAAATAATGGATGTCCATCACGTGGCGAGCTGGTAAATTCCGGGTGGAATTGTACTGCAATAAACCAAGGATGTGCAGGAATTTCAACAGTTTCTACCAGGTGTTGCACTGGAGAATAACCAGAAATCTTCATGCCTTTTTCTTCCAGCACTGGGATATAACGGTTGTTCATCTCGTAACGGTGACGGTGACGTTCGATAATTTCATCCGAACCATACACTTCAGCAGTCTTGGTACCCGGTACCAGTTCAGACTTCTGTGCACCTAGACGCATGGTACCGCCAAGATCAGAATCTACTGAACGCTGTTGAACTTCACCGCGCTCATCTAACCATTCAGTGATCAGACCAATCAATGGAGCTTTGGTTGAACGGTTGAATTCAGTCGAGGTTGCGTCAGCAATACCAGCCACGTTACGTGCATATTCCGTTCCTGGGTATCTGCTTAGGTATGCAGCTTGCAGTAATTGAATATGCACGTAACGTGGCT
>NZ_DFDO01000127.1:690-5404 GCF_002367915.1 Acinetobacter sp. UBA3025 | reverse complement strand
CTATTTCAGGACAAGACACTTATATAAAACTAGCCTTCCAGAATTCCACTGACACCTGTCACAATCATATCAATGGCGATGGTTCCGATTAATAGTGCTGCGACACGACCAACGATATCGACATAAAGGTCAATATAATTAGAATATTTATGCTGTAAATGATCATGCAGGTATTTCATCAGAATTAGCAAGCTACAGGTCAGAAACAGGGTAAAGAAAATCACCAGAATGGTTTGCATTAAACTGAGCTGAATCCCGGTAATCACGGAAGCCGAAATGGTGCCGGGACCGATCATAAACGGCATGGCAATCGTACCCGCCAGATGACTGGGCGCTCCACGCATCACACCAATCGTATCAGCACCTTCAAAGACATAACGATAGCCAATCACCAGAAAAATAATACCGCCAAAAATCTGGAAGGACTCAAACCGTACATGCAAGACTTCATTAAAGAAGGCCTCACCGGTTTTTGCAAAAATGATGAACACAATAAAGCTGATCAGACTGCCCTGAATCAATGCCATGTTGAATACTTTTGCGTCGGAATTACGGATAATTCCGAGCATATAAATACTCATCAGAAAAGGGTTGAGCAGGGAGAAAAACAGGGCAAATGCATTCAAACTTTCTGACATCATTCAGTCCTTCCGTAGTTGAGATATCCTAGATTTCACGGTCCGGGAACAGCGGACGTTTACCCGGACTGATCCGGTTAATATGCAGATACATCATATGGCGTTCATATTTATCCAGGATGTCATTGATCACCTGTTCCTTACTATAACCGACCAGATCGTTGCCCTGAGAGCCTTCAAACAGATAACTTTCCAGACGATAGTAATAACGTTTGGTTCGTTTACCCCGTGAACTGAAATTTGGCGTGTCATAGCGTACCGGCCATATTTCATAGACAAAGTTTTCTTCTTCATCGAGCTGAATGGTCAGATCCAGGTGATACAGTTCAGGTTCTTCCTCAAGCGATTTTTCCTGAATATTTACTTGAATGCCTTTGTCAATTAACTCGGTTGCAACGGCCTCAATGGCTGGTTTGCAAACATTATCCAGCATGGTTCGGGTCTGGGACAGGCTTGGATGCAGCATGACCCGGCTCAGACGCTTCTTCCAGTTCAGGATATCCACATTACCGACCACAGGCGCAGCATTCAGACTGGTACTGGCCTGCCGAAAATCCTCCAGACGCAAGGACTTATACAGTCCGGCCATCACAAAGAAAATCACGAAACTAAAAGGCAGACCCATAATAATCGTGGTGTTCTGTAATGCTGTCACGCCATTCGCCATGAGCATTGCCAAAGTTAGCAAACCGATAGCAATGGCCCAGAACACACTGAGCCAGCGCGGTGAATCATGCTCAATATTAGTGAATTTAGTGGTGAAGTTCCCCAATACCAATGCCCCTGAATCCGCTGAAGTCACATAGAACAGCAAACCTGTAATGGTGGCGACACCTGCGAGAAATGTGAAACCTGGATACTGTGCCAGCAGATCATAAAAACCATGCGCTGGATTTTCTAAAACAGTTGTCGCAAGCTGAGTATTACCATCAAAAATCACACTGTATAAAGCACTGTTACCGAAAATAGACAACCAAGTGAGGGTAAATAACAGAGGAATAACCAAAGTCCCGGTGACAAATTCACGAATAGTACGACCACGGGAAATACGTGCCAGGAACAGACCGACAAAAGGTGACCAGGCAATCCACCATGCCCAGAAGAACAGGGTCCAGCTATTCATCCATTCTTTAGGCTGCTCAAAAGGAAAACTGCTTAAAGAGAGTTTCGGGAACTGGCTGAGATAATCACCAAAATTCTGAATTAGAGCCGCTAATAAAAACTCTGTATTTCCCATAAAGAGAATAAAGAGCAGCAACCCGATTGATACATAGATATTAATTTCAGACAGAACCCGAATACCTTTATTGACACCCGCAGTGACTGAAATAATAGTAATAATGACTGCAACACCAATTAATGCAGTTTGAATCCAGATATTTTCCGGCAAGCCAAACAGGACATGCAGACCGTAATTTAGCTGAACCACACCGATACCGCAGGTGGTGGCAATACCAAAAATCGTACCGAGTACTGCAGCGGTATCTACCGTATGGCCAATCGGGCCATTAATTCTTTTTCCAAAAATAGGATAAAGCGCAGAGCGAATTGTCAGTGGTAAATTATAGCGATAACTGAAATATCCCAACGCAACCCCAATCAGCGCGTACATGCTCCAGCCGGTCAGACCATAGTGAAACAGGGTCCAGACCATAGACTGACGCGCGGCTTCAAAGGTTTCAGCTTCACCGACTGGAGGACTCATATAATGAGACAAGGGTTCAGCGACCGAGAAGAACATCAAGTCAATCCCGATCCCGGCTGAGAACAACATGGCCGACCAGCTCAGCAGGCTGAATTCGGGTTTAGAATGTTTGGGACCAAGCTTGATTTCGCCATAACGTGAGCAGGCGATAAAGACAATAAAAACCAGATACAGCGTTGCCGCCAGCAGGTAATACCAGCTAAAGGTACTACTGACCCAGTTTAAAATATTAATAATGACTAGATTGGCTTGTTCATTAAATAAAATCGTGATGATAGAAAACAGCAGAATAAGCGTCGCCGAACAATAAAAGACTACCTTATTCAGACTATCTTGCACCTCTTCGTTTTTCTTTTGCATAAATCTCTGACCATCGTTTTGTTGCCGAATGATCTACAGTGCAGTGTGATTTAAAAGCATAAGCTGGCCCTAAAGCTTCCTTGTTTTCGTGAATTACAAACTTTTGCAAATCCAAAACAAACTGCGCTGTACATCAAGGGTGAGCTGGCACTATAATTTTTATTAATTGAACGTTCAATTAAAAAAGCGTTTAGGAATTGTTACATCATTCCGCTATTTGCTTTAGCAGAGTGATTTTGTATTGCTACATCCGTTATTCAGGTTAGTCCTATGCCAAAAGTTGGTATGCAACCGATCCGTCGTCAGCAACTGATCGATGCCACGTTAGCTGCAGTGAATGAGCTAGGTTTTGCAGAAGCTTCAATTAGTCAGATTGCTCAGAGGGCAGGTGTCTCAACAGGCATCATAAGTCATTATTTTCAAGGTAAAAATGGGTTAATTGAAGCCACAATGCGTTACTTATTGCAGCAATTAGGTAAATCTGTTGCTGAAATCAAGTCACAGGTGAATGACGCCCCTGAACAACGCTTACTGGCAATTGTGCGTGGCAATTTTACTGCTCCACAAACGGATAAAGCGGCCATGAAGGTGTGGTTGGCTTTTTGGGCCAGCAGTCTGCATCAGCCCGATTTACATCGTTTACAGCAAATAAACCATTACCGCTTACATTCCAATCTTAAATATGAATTCATGAAAAAGCTGAGTAAGGATCAAGCTGAGAAGGCAGCACAAGGTCTGGCTGCACTCATTGATGGATTCTGGCTAAGAGGGGCTTTAGTAAGTGGCGAAATTGATCCAGAACTGCCGATTGAGCTGTGTAGTGAATATATCCGGCAACAACTCAAATAACCAATCTGCGAGGGAATTCCATTGACAACATTCAAACTGCAACGTCCTTATATTCATGGACAATATGTCGATGCAACGTCCAATAGCACGTTTCAAACTATTAATCCTGCAACAGGCGAAGTCCTGGCTGAAGTGCAGGTCTGTTCAAAAAATGATATCGATCGTGCGGTTGAATCTGCACAACAAGGGCAAAAAGTCTGGGCAGAAATGACCGCGATTCAACGCTCGCGCATCTTGAACAAGGCAGTCGCCATTTTACGCGAGCGTAACGATGAGCTGGCAAAATTAGAAAGCTTGGACAGCGGTAAAGCCTTTAGTGAAACATCGACTGTTGATATTACGACAGGTGCAGATGTACTCGAATATTATGCGGGAATTCTACCGGTTCTTGAAGGCCAGCAAATCCCGCTGAGAAGCAGTTCCTTTGTCTATACTCGCCGTGAACCTTTGGGGGTTGTCGCTGGAATTGGCGCATGGAATTATCCGATTCAGATCGCATTGTGGAAATCTGCACCGGCACTCGCTGCAGGCAATGCCATGATTTTCAAAGCCAGTGAAGTTACGCCTTTAACTGCGCTGAAACTGGCAGAAATTTATACCGAAGCCGGTGTGCCGCATGGTGTCTTTAATGTGGTTACCGGTAGTGGTGAAATTGGTGGTTATCTAACTTCGCATCCCGATATTGCCAAAGTGTCATTCACTGGTGGCGTTTCTACCGGCAAAAAAGTTATGGCGCAAGCTGCCAATTCTAGTTTGAAAGAAGTCACTATGGAGCTGGGCGGTAAGTCTCCGCTGATTATCTGTGAAGATGCCGATCTGGATCTGGCGGCTGATATTGCCATGATGGCCAACTTCTATAGCTCTGGTCAGGTGTGTACCAACGGTACTCGTGTTTTTGTACCTTTGGCATTGAAAGCAGCATTTGAAGAAAAGATTTTGCAGCGTGTTGAACATATCCGTATGGGTGATCCTCTCGATCCTGAAACCAATTTCGGTCCGGTGTCCAGCTTTGAGCATATGGAAAAAGTGCTGGGCTATATCGAAAAAGGCAAGATAGAAGGGGCGCGCTTATTGTGTGGCGGCGGCCGTGCTGAGGATGAACAGTTTGCCCAAGGGGCGTATGTCCTGCCAACCGTGTTTACCGACTGCCGCGATGACATGA
>NZ_DFDO01000127.1:0-417 GCF_002367915.1 Acinetobacter sp. UBA3025 | reverse complement strand
CGACTGCCGCGATGACATGACTATTGTACGTGAAGAAATCTTCGGTCCAGTCATGAGCATCCTGAGTTATGACACCGAGCAAGAAGCCATTCGCCGTGCCAATGACACCGATTATGGTCTGGCCGCAGGTGTCGTCACACCAGACTTAGCCCGTGCACACCGAATTATTCATCAGGTCGAAGCAGGTATCTGCTGGATTAATACCTGGGGTGAATCACCTGCAGAAATGCCGGTCGGTGGCTATAAGCATTCCGGTGTCGGACGTGAAAATGGTCTAGTCACTTTGCAGCACTACACCCAGACCAAATCGGTTCAGGTCGAACTCAGTCCTTTCCAGTCTGTATTTAGCGCATAAGGGGTATTTGATTAATTACGACTATATTATTATCGGTGCGGGCTCTGCGGGTAATGTTCTGG
>NZ_DFDO01000132.1:0-3555 GCF_002367915.1 Acinetobacter sp. UBA3025 | reverse complement strand
CCCCACTCACCAAATTTTTCTTTCTCAATATTAAAAAAGAAATTTGAAGAGTAGGGCTGGATGCTAGGGTCTTAATAAATTAAGAAAATTCACCTTGAGAGCGTTCTTTAGCCCAGTCACGCAGGATAAATTTCTGTAATTTCCCGGTTGAGGTTTTTGGAATCTCGGTAATCACTACATCTTTAGGTACTTTAAAACGCGCCAGATGTTGCTTGCAGAATTCGATAATCTCTTCTGCTGTAGCAGTTTGTCCTGCTTTCAGTTCGACAAAGGCACATGGTACTTCCTGCCAGCGTGGATCTGGTTTTGCCACCACGGCTGCCGTGAGAATAGCAGGATGCTGATAGAGCACTTCTTCCACTTCCAGCGATGAAATGTTTTCACCACCTGAAATAATCACATCCTTAGAGCGGTCGGTAATTTTTGCATAACCATCAGGTTGGCATACTGCCAGATCGCCAGTATGGAACCAGCCACCAGCAAAGGCTTCTGCAGTTGCTTCCGGGTTCTTTAAATAACCTTTCATGACGATGTTGCCACGGAACATGATTTCCCCCATGGTCTGACCATCATGTGGCACTTCCTGCATAGTGTCAGGATCAAGCACTTTCATGCCGTCTTGCAGTGGATATGGTACACCTTGACGAGAATGCAGTTGTGCTTGTTCCTGAATCGACAGGTCTGACCAGCCTGCCTGAGACGCACAGAGCGCAGAAGGGCCATAGGTCTCGGTCAAGCCATAGACGTGAGTTACATTAATACCGATATTGCGCATGCCTTCAATGATTGCAGCAGGAGGCGCAGCACCGGCTACCATCACTTCGACACGATGATCAAACTTGGTCTTTTTCTCTTCAGGAGTATTGATCAGCATAGACAGTACAATTGGTGCACCGCAGAAATAATCCACTTTATGTTCAGCAATGAGTTTAAAGATCAATTCCGGATCAACCTTGCGTAAGCAGACGTTCGTACCACCATTGGCTGCCATGGTCCAGGCAAAACACCAGCCATTACAGTGGAACAGCGGTAAGGTCCATAAGTAAGTGGCACGCGGCATCATGCCACAGGCAATGATATTACTTGCTGCATTAATATAGGCGCCACGGTGATGGTAAACCACGCCTTTCGGATTGCCTGTAGTTCCAGAAGTGTAGTTCAGGCTAATCGCATTCCACTCATCATCCGGTAAATGCCATTCAAAATTGGCATCGCCTTGAGCCAGCCAGTCTTCATATTCAATCTGGCCGATACGGGTATCTTCACCCTCAAATTCCTCATCAGCCACGTCAATCACATAAATGTCTTGCTGTGGAACCAATGCCAAAGCTTCTATTGCAACTGCAGAAAATTCTGGATCGACCAGCAGTACTTTGGTCTCAGCATGTTCCAGCATGAACGCCAAAGTTTTGGCATCCAGACGGGTATTTAAAGTATTCAGGACCGCACCCGCCATTGGCACAGCAAAGTGTGCTTCAATCATTGCAGGTACGTTTGGCAATAAAACTGAAACGGTATCATTTTTACCGATGCCTAAATTCTGGAGCTGGTGGGCAAACTGACGGCAACGATTGTATTTTTCACGCCAGGTAATACGACGCTTACCATGAATGATCGCGCTTTGATTCGGGTAGATATAAGCCGCGCGATCGAGATAGCGTAAAGGTGACAGCGCTACAAAATTGGCAGGGGTGCGCGGTAATTCATCGTATGCCTTAACCATTGTAAAACTCCGTTCTATATTTATTTTTCATCTCCTGTTAAAAAAGATATGCAATTCTTGGAAGTCTTGCAGTTATGCTTTAGTCGAGTGCAAATGTATAATTTTAAAAATTTAAGCAATTGAATATTAATAAAATTATTTTTAAGCACCGATTTTTTTGAACCTATGGGTTCCCATATTTGCCTTTTTAGGTATTTTACTCTAAATGGGTGTTAAAAATAGCCTCAGCCAAGGAATAACAATGAAAATACAACAGGCGGATGCAACATGGCGAAACTGGTCAGGAAGCCATTACAGTTCTCCTCAAATTTTCGAGCTTAAAGAAATCAATGAATTGTAAACTCTGGTGAAGTCACATACGCAGATTCGTGTGGTGGGTGCAGGACATTCATTCAGTGCGCTAGCCAAAACCGATGAGGTATTGATTCGTCTGGATCATTTCAAAGGCGTGATAGATGTAAATGAAGCGAAAGCTCAATGTACTGTACAGGCAGGTACGCGTTTATATGGGCTGGGTGAATATTTAGCCCCTCTTAATCAGGCTTTGATCAATCAAGGCGATATTGATCAGCAAAGTCTAGCGGGTGCAGTCTCGACCGGTACACATGGCACGGGAATTGATTTACCGTGTTTATCTGCTTTCGTTCAAGGCTTTGAATTACTGACTGCAGATGGCGAATTATTGCAATGTGATGAGCAGCAAAATACGGAAATTTTTCAGGCGGGGCGGGTGGCACTAGGCGGTTTTGGAATACTCACCAAAATCACCCTGCAAAATCGGCCGCGTTATAAATTAAAAGAACAGATCTGGTTGTGTTCATTAAAAGACATATTTTCAATATCGATCAATGGAAACATCAGCATCGGCATATTGAGTTTTGGGCATTTTTACATGCTGATCAGATCATGCTGAAAACACTGGATGAAACGGATGAACGCATTCAGCCAAGAAAAGAAAGCTGGCCATCAGAAGACTGTTTACTGATGTTATGTTCTGAATTGACACGGTTATTGCCGTCTACCAATCCTTATCTGCAAAAGCTGCTCGGTGTTTTGTCCAACCGACCTGTTTTGTAGATTGGTCCAGTCAGATTTTCCCCGCACCGCGTAATACCCGATTTAATGAAATGGAATACCAGATTCCGGTTGAACTAGGCTTGCAGTGTCTGGAAGAAGTACTGCATTGTTTAAAGCAGCATCGTGTGCCGATGTTCTTTCCGATCGAGTTTCGTTATATCAAAGCGGATGACATCTGGCTCAGTCCATTTTATCAGCGGGATTCAGTTTCAATTTCTATCCATCAGTTTTATAAGCAGGATTATCACGTCATTTTTAATCTAGTGGAACCGATTTTTCAGAAATATCAGGGGCGACCACATTGGGGGAAATTGCATAACATGCATGCCGCATCACTGCGTGACTTATATCCAAAATGGCCTGAATTTATGGCGCTACGTCAGCAACTGGATCCGCAGAAAAAATGGCTGAATCCCTACTTAAAACAACTGTTTCTAGCTAAGTAGCAGGAGTAGAAGATGCAATCAACTTATTTTCAGCAACTGACCCAAGACCTAAAACAGCAGGGTACGGGTACACCACAACTGATTCTCGATTTGGCTTGGTATCAGCATAATCTGGATGTTGTGCAGTCAAAGCTACCTGCGCAATTAAAGCCACGTCTGGTGGTAAAATCCCTGGCCAGTACCGAGTTGCTTCAATTAGCCAGTGAAAAGCTGAATACCCAGCGTTTTATGGTATTTCATTTGCCACATCTTCGGGAAATTATCGGAGCATTTCAACAAGCGGACATTCTGCTCGGTAAGCCAATGCCG
>NZ_DFDO01000204.1:0-5059 GCF_002367915.1 Acinetobacter sp. UBA3025 | reverse complement strand
AGAAAAGAATATGTATGGTAAGAAAGTGATGGGCATTGAGCGCTCTACCTTCATTTTCCATAATGGCAAATTGGTCAAAGAATACCGTAAGGTAAAAGCCGCTGGCCATGCTGAACAGGTCTTAGAAGATTTGAAAGCTTTACAGGCTGCTTAAGATCTTTCATAAAATCAAAGAAGGCATGAATAGAAATATCATGCCTTTTTCTTTAGAGTTGCTGCAAATATAAGTTTAATTTACTAAAGAAACCGCAATCGACCACATTACACAGCCAATGAGTACATCCAGTATTTTCCAGGCTTGTGGCCGCTGAAAAATAGGTTGCAAATAACGTGCTGCATAGCCCAGTCCAAAAAAGAATACAAAGGACGCACTAATCGCTCCCAAGGCAAATTGTATCTGCGCATTGGAATATTGGGTGGAGATAGAACCAATCAAGACCAGTGCATCCAGATAGACATGCGGATTGAGCCAGGTCAGCATCAAACAAATCAGCAAAACCTTATATAAAGAAGGCACATCTTTTTGATCTGTGTCCAGACGCTGCTCATTCTTCCAGGCCTGATAGAAATGTTGAGCGCCATAGATCGCCAGAAAAGTCGCACCCAGATATTTCGCCATATTGATCCAGTGCGGATTGACCAGCATCAATTGTGAAAACCCCAAAACACCGGCAAAAATTAAAATCGCATCAGACAAAGCACAACACATACAGATCGCAAAGACATACTGCTGTTTCAAGCCCTGTTTCAATACAAAAGCATTTTGTGCACCAATGGCAATAATCAGGCTAAAGCCTACCACCAGACCTTGTAAATATGCATTTAACATTGGAATATCATGGAATTATAAAGATGGAGATCATTATCTATGTTATTCTTTTCAATTAAATATAATTAAGAAAATATCATTCAGACTAAATTTTATTTAGGTAAGCTATGCCACTTAATTCTAAAAACTGTGATGCTTTTTTAGCCGTTGCAGAAACTCAAAGTTTTGATGCTGCCGCAAAAGTATTAAATATTACTGCTTCGGCAGTCACTTTAAGAGTGCAAAATCTGGAAAGAGATTTGGGGCAAGTTCTGGTGTTACGTGAGCGTCCTTGTAAAGTGACCAATGCCGGTCAAAGCTTACTGAATTATTTGCAGCATCAACGTCTGTTGCAGCAACAATTAATCCAGCAATTAAATGGTCAAAATAAAGCAGAATTTAGCTCGATTCATATTGCGGTAAATGCAGATTCTCTTGCAACCTGGTTATTTCCCTGTCTGAACACCACTCTGCTTGCAGAGAAAATTACTTTGAATCTTCAGGTTGCTGTTCAAAGTGAAACTCATAAGCTTCTAGAGCAGGGTCAAGTCAATGCCTGTATTAGCAGTGAGAGTGAAGCCATGCCAGGCTGTAAGGCTCATTTTATCGGGCAGATGCATTATAGAATGGTTGCAACACCTGCCTTTGTGCATTCATGGTTTAGACAAGGCATTCACCGGGAATCACTGCGTAAGGCACCTGCTGTGATTTACAATGATCAGGATCATCTACATAGCCATCTACTGTTAGCTCAATTTGGCTTAAACCAGCAATGTTTTCCTTTTCACTATATCCCCTCCTCAACCGCCTTTGCTGATGCTATTTTTTCAGGATTAGGATACGGTTTGGTACCGGACTATCAAATTGCGGACCGGATTCAAAATGGGACATTGATCGAAATACTGCCTGAATGCAGTTGTGATGTACCTTTATATTGGCATCACTGGAAACAGCAGTCTCCCGCTCTCAAACAGTTAACCAAAGTCATTCTGGAACAGGCAGAACAGTGCATGAATAGTCCAATTCAATAAACAGTTCTATGATGTCTTGCCGAATTTACAGAAATTGAATATCAGATTATTGGGTTTTCCACTGCCCCATCAAATGAATATTAACTTTTTCACCCACGCCTGCAGTGGCTTTCTTCATCCCAAAATCTGAGCGATTAATTACCGTGGTGGATTTCACATCGAGTAGATTAGGATTACCCTTGTTCGGTGTCAGCGTGGTATCGAATACCACTGGTCGAGTAACACCTCTTAGAGTGAGTTGACCCATGACCTGATAACGATTCGTACCATTTGGCTTAAACTGCGTACTTTTGAAATTGACTGTTTTATAGCGCGATGCATGAAACAGATCCTCACCCATAATCATATTTTTAAGGCTGGGCTTGGAAACCTCCAGGCTATCCACCTGCATAGTGAACTCAGTAGATGACTGTTGTGGCCGATCGGGATCAAAATGCATGGTTGCCTTGAACTCTTGAAAATTTCCCTTTACCACATTCAAACCCAAGGAGTTAATGCTAAAGCCGACACTACTTTGAGGCGTCAATGTCCAGCTTTTAGCATACGCAGCCGATATACACATAGCAGATAAAGCACCTGCATAAGCTATATTTTTCAGGAATAGATTCATTGTGTTCATCCTTAACAATCAAATGAACTCACTACCTTAAAACGGTTTTAGCTCAGATTTGTTTTGTCATTTAGTTCAAACTTGTTGACCAATTGTTGATAAATCTCATTATTTTTAAATTTATGTAAAAACTCACTAGTGCCTAAAGGAAAAGCAGATTCCACCACTTCACCGCGATAATACGCTTCACGTAAAGGAGTCGCTGAAATAGCACCCACCAAGCTATCCAGTTCCACCATTTCCCATTCCGGGAACAAACTTAAATAATAAGAAGATTCATCTTTAAAGTGTCCAATCAGACCAACTTTTGCTTCTGCTTCAACTACTTCAAACACCAACGATTTCACCAGTTTTTGCCATTTTTCATCATTATAGACATCAATGACATGGACAAATTTAATGCGCTTCTGATCTGCTTCAGAAAAATTCGACAGGATCATTTCTTCACGTTCAGTGGCCAGAAATGGATTTTTAATATTGCGTTCTTGCTGTGCTGAGCCTAATGCCAGAATCACCTGCTGGCTCTGCTGCAAGGCAATTTTAATCGTTTGCATATGGGCCAGATGGAAAGGTTGAAAACGACCAATAAACACCAGGTAATTAAATTTATACTTCATAGCACATCTTACTTTTATGAACGCATCAGTTATGCCGCAGGGAAGTTTTTGCGACATAATAAGCGCCAATAAATTCATATTAATAAAGCAAGGATAGTACGATGACACTGAGCTGTATTCAACAACCGCATCAGCATTTAAATGCGAATTTAGACCATGGCGTATTGACCTTAGCCATTCACCGTCCTGAGGCAAAAAATGCGCTTTACGGCGAACTATATCTATGGATCGCACAGGCACTGGATGAAGCGGATCAGGATAGTAGTGTGCGTGTCGTGATTCTACGTGGTCAAGACGCAGACTTTAGTGCCGGCAATGACATGCAGGACTTCATGAAGTTTATTCAGACGCCTCTGCAAGCTAAGGCTGGCGATACCCCTCCTTTTGTCCTGTTGAAGTCCGCTGCAAAATTTTCCAAGCCTTTAATTGCTGCCGTTCGTGGTGTGGCGATTGGGATCGGGGTAACGATTCTGCTGCATGCTGATCTGGTTTATAGTGACAATACTGCCCTATTCCAGATTCCATTTGTTAGCCTTGGCCTGTCGCCTGAAGGCGCTTCAAGCAAGCTGCTGGTACAACAAGCGGGTTATCATAAAGCGGCTGAGCTATTGCTTACGGCACAACGGTTTAATAGTGAAAAAGCATTGGGTGCAGGTCTGGTAAATAGCATTGAGGAAGACGTCTATGCCGCTGCTGAAAAGCAGGCAAAAATTCTTGCCGCTTTACCCCTGGCTTCTATTAAACAAACCAAAGCACTGATGAAGCATAATCTGGCTGAAGTTATCGAGTGTATTGATGATGAAGCTGAGATCTTTATGAAACGTGTCGGTTCACCTGAAATGACAGAAGCTGTTCAGGCCTTTATGCAAAAACGGAAACCTGATTTCACACAATTCAACTAATTCTGAAACTTATCTTTTAATTGAGGCAGTTTAGACTGCCTCAATCTTTTATATTTTTGAAAGAATCACGCTTATGACTAATGAAAACTCCCAAACGACTTCTCAAACAACCGATAGTTCAAATCCTGAAAAGAAACGTTACTACGAACCTGCACCTCAGGATATTGATGTAGACAATTTCCGAAAGGTCATCGAAAGCCGCCGTTCAGTGCGTAAATTTACCAAGAAGCCAATTCCTGCTGAAGTATTAGATGCCTGTCTGGATCTGGCACTGCTGGCACCAAACTCTTCAAACCTGCAGCCATGGACTTTTTATGTGGTGCAGAACCCATCCAAGAAGAAACGTCTGGTTAAAGCATGTATGAGCCAGCTTGCTGCTAAAACGGCTTCAGAACTGATTGTCTGTGTTGCACGTACTGACCGTGTTGATGAAATGGCTAAACTGAATATCAGCGAGTTTCCATTTCCTGAGGCGCCTCCAGCCATTAAAAAGTACTATAAGTACATTCCCTATAACTACAAAACCGGTTATTTGAATGCCTTTGGTAACTTTAAGAAAGTTGCTTTCAAAGTAGCACGTACACTCGATAAACAAATGCCAGTGTCTGCATTTAGCCCTGCTGATGCGAAACTTTGGGCAAGTAAAACCACAGCATTAGCCTGTGAAAACCTGGTACTAGCTTTACGTGCTTATGGTTTTGATAGCTGTATGATGGAAGGCTTTGATGAACCAATGGTTCGTGAACTTCTAGATCTGAATGATCAGCAATATCCAGTGATGGTGATTGGTGCTGGTGAACGTGCCAAAGATGGCGTGTTCTTCCCGCAGTATCGTTTTGATCGAGAGCTATTTATTCAGAAGGTTTGAGTTTAAAAGTAGTATTTAAAAGATTTAATAATATTAATTTACTTAATATTTGATGACATGGATGTCGCTTAATTAAGTATATTAGAAAAATCTAAATAATAATTTTATAGTTTCCTCATACAAGTATTTCATAATGATTTTATTCTTATAAAGAAGCATTTAAAACAAAAAATTTTAAATCATAAATTATCTTAACTGGATCAAAGCCAATTACGGGACAACA
>NZ_DFDO01000270.1:0-15107 GCF_002367915.1 Acinetobacter sp. UBA3025 | reverse complement strand
AGCAATACCTGTTTGCGCACGACCTAGAATCAAGGCGTGTACATCATGTGTACCTTCATAAGTGTTGACCACTTCCAGATTCACCAGATGACGAGCTACACCAAATTCATCAGAGATCCCGTTCCCGCCCATCATGTCTCGCGCTAAACGGGCAATGTCTAAAGCTTTACCACAGTTATTACGCTTGATCAGTGAAGTACCTTCAACTGATGCAATGCCTTCATCTTTCATGCGGCCAAAACGTAAAGCCACTTGCAGACCTAATGCAATTTCAGTTTGCATGTCTGCCAGTTTTTTCTGGATCAGCTGATTCGCAGCCAATGGACGGCCGAACTGTTTACGGTCCATGGTGTATTGATGCGCTGTATGCCAGCAGAATTCAGCTGCACCCATCGCACCCCAGGCGATACCATAACGAGCACTGTTCAGACAGGTAAATGGACCTTTCAAACCACGGATTTCCGGGAATGCATTTTCTTCTGGTACAAAAACATTGTCCATCACGATTTCACCGGTGATCGAAGCACGTAGGCCAACCTTACCGTGAATCGCTGGTGCAGAAAGCCCTTCCCAGCCTTTTTCTAAAATAAAGCCGCGAATATCACCGACATTGCCTTCAGGAGACACTTCTTTCGCCCAAACCACAAAGACATCCGCAATCGGACTGTTGGTAATCCACATTTTTGCGCCAGTCAGACGGTAACCACCATCGACTTTTTTGGCACGAGTAATCATGCTGCCCGGATCAGAACCATGATCTGGTTCAGTCAGACCGAAACAACCGATATATTCACCGGTCGCCAGTTTTGGCAAATATTTCTGTTTCTGTTCTTCAGAACCAAATTCATTGATGGGCACCATCACCAGAGAACTTTGCACGCTGGCCATAGAACGGTAACCCGAATCTACACGTTCTACTTCACGAGCAATCAGACCATAGCTGACATAGTTTAAACCTGCACCGCCGTATTGTTCTGGAATGGTTGGACCCAACAGACCGAGTTCACCCATTTCACGGAAAATGGTTGGATCAGTTTTTTCATGGCGGAACTGTTCTAGTACACGTGGCATCAGCTTATCCTGACAGTACGCATGCGCGCTGTCACGGATCATGCGTTCTTCTTCAGTCAGTTGCTGTTCCAGTAAAAATGGATCCTGCCAGTTAAAATAGACTTTGCTGGTTTTTTTCGTATCGACCATTTGATTCATAGTATTCCCTGCCAATCCTTCATCTATCTATTAGATGATGTTGTTTTATCCTTCAGATTGACTCTAGGCATGAATCATGACTTATTCAAACAATAAATTTGCATGCAGCTATGCACTTTATGCATACCTTATATAAGTCGCTATTTCTAGAAATTTTTTTCATAGCTAATTTGCCTGTTTTTTATACCAAAGTCGTATAGTAGTATTAGATTGATATACCATTTATTGATATCTGACCATTTTAAGTTCAAGGATGAACAAATGCGTAGAAAAATACCTTCCCTGCAAGCGCTGATCTGTTTCGAAACTGCTGCACGTCATGCCAGTTATACCTATGCTGCACAGGAACTGTTTTTAACCCAAAGTGCAGTTTCACGCCAGATCCAGCAACTGGAGGAGTATTTAGGCACGGCTTTATTTACCCGTACGCGGCATGGTGTAGAACTCAATCATGCTGGACAGCAATATTTAAAAAGTATCACTCCGCATCTCAAAGGACTGGAACAGTCAACCCTAGACGTCATTACGCATCAAGGGCGCGGCGGTACTTTAAAACTGGGCGTAGTGCCTACGTTTGCGACTCGCTGGCTATTACCTAAACTCCAGAGCTTTAATCGGCTGTATCCTGAAATTACGATACATCTGGAAACCAGCACCCGCCCTTTTCTGTTTCAGGAACAGATTTTCGATGCTGCTATTTATGCAGGAACACCTCAACAGGTCGAACAATGGCCGGGTACACATAGCCATTTTCTAATGCATGAAGATGTAGTTGCTGTCTGTGCACCTGACCTGATTCAACAGTATTTTCCCAATGCACAGAAGATTAATGATTACAGCTATGACTTAAGTGCTGAACAATTGGTTCAACTTCCTTTATTACAGCAAACCACCCGGCCGAATATCTGGGAAGACTGGTTCAAGTTACATCAGATCCAGCATCCGAATCCTTTGCAGGGGCAACGACATGAACTGTTTTCTATGCTCGCTGTAGTGGCTAGCCATGGCATGGGAATGGCCTTGATTCCACAAATGCTAATTGAAAAAGAATTAAAGCG
The DNA here is from genome assembly GCF_002367915.1 of Acinetobacter sp. UBA3025. NCBI lineage: Bacteria > Pseudomonadati > Pseudomonadota > Gammaproteobacteria > Moraxellales > Moraxellaceae > Acinetobacter > Acinetobacter sp. UBA3025. The sequence goes on along the minus strand of NZ_DFDO01000270.1, from coordinate 12,840 downwards.
GCAGGAATTGGTGCTGGTATCCAGCAAGACCTTAGAAAGGAAACGAGGCTATTATCTGGTCCATTCCAGCCAAGAAAGCTCACCGCTGATTGAAAAATTTGTTGCATGGATACAACAGGAAATTCAAGGCAGCCTTCCATCTGAGTCTGAGCTATAAACCCCAATGAATAGACCATAAAAAACCCCGATCAATGATCGGGGTTTTTCGTATCTGGCGGAAGCGGTGAGATTCGAACTCACGGAGGGGTATAAGCCCTCGTCGGTTTTCAAGACCGGTGCATTAAACCGCTCTGCCACGCTTCCATGTGCACAATAATACGGAGCTTTTAGGTGACTGACAAGTGAAAATTACAGTGAATCTCATCAACTGCATATAGTTTCATCAAATCCTTACAATTTTGCTGCCAATTCTGCCCCTTCACGAATTGCACGCTTGGCATCCAGCTCAGCAGCCAGCTTTGCTCCACCAATAATATGGTAATTCGCTAGAGTCTTTTGATCCTCTGAAGGCATAACATCTTTGACTGACTCCTGACCAGCACAAACGACGACCGTATCTACACGCAGCAATTGATCATGCCCATCCACTTCAATCCACAAACCTTCATCCGTAATCGATTTGTAGTGCACACCGCGTAACATGCGCACGCCATGTTTTTTTAATTGGGCACGATGAACCCAGCCCGTGGTTTTACCTAAGCCTGCTCCTAAAGCAGTAGTTTTACGTTGTAATAGATAAATTTCACGTACAGGTGGCTCGACTTCTGCTGGCTGCAGTCCGCCTTCACTTACATAATTTGCATGCAGATCTACACCCCATTCCCGTTTCCATTCATCTACTGGTTGCGGTTGCGGCTGATGCGGTGGCTTTAATAAAAATTCCGACACATCAAAACCAATTCCTCCGGCACCAATGACAGCGACACGATCTCCTACTGGTGCACCTCGCAGTACTTCAGCATAAGACAGGACTTGAGGTGCATCACTTCCGGTAATTTTCAATTCACGCGGAACCACGCCCGTAGCAACAATAACCTCATCAAAACCTTCGCGTTCCAGTTGTTCCCGATTCACTCGGGTATTTAAACGGACATCTACCCCAGTTTTTTCCAGCTGCACTTTGAAATAGCGAATGGTTTCGTGGAATTCTTCTTTGCCTGGAATCACTTTGGCCAGATTAAATTGCCCCCCCACTTCATTAGTGGCTTCAAATAAAGTCACATCATGACCGCGGCTGGCTGCGACTGTGGCTGCGGATAAACCTGCCACTCCACCACCTACTACGGCGATGCCTTTAGGCTTTTTGGTTTTGACATAGACCAGTTCGGTTTCATAGCCGGCACGTGGATTCACCAGACAGGTAGCGCGTTTATTTTTAAAGGTATGATCCAGGCAGGCCTGATTACAGGCGATACAGGTATTAATTTCATCAACACGATTCGTTGCAGTTTTATTCACCCAGAATGCATCTGCTAATAACGGGCGTGCCATTTGCACCATATCTGCCTGTCCCGATGCCAAAATCGCTTCAGCCGTTTCTGGCATATTGATCCGATTCGATGCAATGACTGGAACAGCAACATGCTTTTTGACTTCTGCGGTGTAATCTACGAATGCAGCACGAGGAACAGAAGTGACAATCGTCGGAATACGCGCTTCATGCCAGCCAATACCGGTATTCAGCAAAGTTATTCCAGCCTTCTCTAATGCTTTAGCGACGGTAATCACTTCCTGCATAGTATTGCCATCATGCACCAGATCTAGCAAGCACAAACGGAAACAGATAATAAATCTTTCACCAATTTCAGCACGAATCGCTTTAACAATTTCCACTGCAAAACGCATGCGGTTTTCAATTTCTCCGCCCCAGCGATCAGTACGCTGATTGACATGACGGCTTAAAAATTGGTTAATCAAATACCCTTCAGAGCCCATGATTTCCACGCCGTCATAACCCGCTTTTTTAGCCAGTTTTGCAGTTTTAACATAGTCCTGAATCGTATCCAGAATCTGGCTCTCAGACATCTGACGTGGTTTAAAAGGTGAAATTGGCGATTTGATCGGACTGGCAGATACCACAAAAGGCTGATAGCCATAACGTCCGGCATGCAAAATCTGCAACAGAATCTTGGCCCCATGCTTATGCACGGCATGCGTAACCAGTCGATGCGGTGCAACATCGCCCAAGGTATTCATGGTTCCGCCAGCAGGCAATAACCAGCCCTGACGATTCGGTGAAATCCCGCCAGTAATCAGGAGACCAACACCACCTTTGGCACGTTCACCAAAATAAGCGGCCAGTTTAGGATAATTATAAAAACGATCTTCCAAGCCCGTATGCATTGATCCCATCACCACACGGTTTTTAATCGTGGTGAAACCCAGATGTAATGGTTTTAAAATATTTGCATAGCGCGTCGTTGTCATAAAATATCCCTGATTCTTATTTGGCTAAAAGCTTAAATCTTATAAATGTACTTTAACTGATTTTCAGGGGCTTTTTATGACTATCAGGTCCGCTTTCTCAGGCACAAATACCAATTGTGATATTCATGCCGTACCTGAGTGATGGATTTATTGCTGCCATTGATTTTTACTGGATTTCCATAACGCAATTACTCCAAGTACTGTACCAATAGGAAAACTGAGCAGCATAAGGATCGCCATAATTCTGGACAAGGTGCGTCCTGAACCATTGCCCTGTTTGACCTTGAGACAGGTCTGAATATTCAAAACAATCAGCACAGCTAAAAGTAGCAACACAATACCCAGACTCAGCATGGAAATCGTCGACTGCTGATATTCCAGATATAAAAATGCAACCGTACTAAAAACCAGCAAACCGGCATAGATTCCATGCACAATCGACAGGGTTTCATTTTTGGCAGCCGGTTGCAGATTAGGTAAAGGAGGAATATTCGGGCTCATGAGGGCTATCCTAAAGATGTTTTTTCTTAATGATGTTATTGAATCTTCCCAGATTTTCCTATTTTTTAAGCGTTTGTCAAAAATACGGTAATTTTATGATTATCTAAGCCTATTGAATCAAGATTTTGAAACGAGTTTTTCTTTTCTAAAGCAAACCTAAATAAAATAATGATACAATTGATGCAATATGTGTTTTTTCAGGCCACCACTTCTGGCGTGCCTATTTCATATCATTAGGATGAACAATGTCTGATAATGCAACTATCTTGCAGAATGTGCCTGTAGGCAAAAAAGTTGGTATTGCCTTTTCTGGCGGTCTAGATACTTCTGCAGCTCTTTTGTGGATGAAACAAAAAGGCGCTGAACCTTATGCTTATACAGCAAACTTGGGTCAGCCAGACGAAGACGATTACGATGCGATTCCAAAAAAAGCTGAAGCTTATGGCGCAGTAAAAGCACGTTTGATCGACTGCCGTTTACAGCTTGCATTAGAAGGTATTGCTGCAATTCAATGTGGCGCGTTCCACATTTCTACCGGTGGCGTTCCATACTTCAACACGACTCCTCTTGGCCGTGCAGTAACAGGTACCATGCTGGTAACTGCAATGAAAGAAGATGACGTGAACATCTGGGGTGACGGTTCTACTTATAAAGGTAACGACATCGAGCGTTTCTACCGCTACGGTCTATTGACCAACCCTAACCTGAAAATCTACAAACCTTGGTTAGACCAGACCTTCATTGACGAGCTAGGTGGCCGTGCAGAAATGTCACAGTTCCTGATCGACAATGGCTTTGACTACAAAATGTCAAAAGAGAAAGCTTACTCAACTGACTCAAACATGTTGGGTGCAACTCACGAAGCCAAAGATCTTGAATACCTGAATGCCGGTATCAAAATCGTTGATCCGATCATGGGCGTTGCATTCTGGAAAGAAGATGTTGAAATCAAACCTGAAGAAGTATCCATTACTTTTGAAGAAGGTTTTCCTGTTGCAATCAATGATCAACGTATCGAAGATCCAGTTGAGTTCATTCTTGAAGCGAACCGTATTGGTGGCCGTCATGGTCTAGGTATGTCAGATCAGATCGAAAACCGTATCATCGAAGCGAAATCTCGTGGTATCTACGAAGCTCCGGGTATGGCACTGCTTCACATCGCTTACGAGCGTCTGGTCACTGGTATTCATAACGAAGACACCATCGAACAATACCGTATCAACGGTCTTCGTTTGGGTCGTCTTCTGTACCAAGGTCGCTGGTTCGATTCTCAAGCATTGATGCTTCGTGAAACTGCACAGCGTTGGGTAGCTAAAGCGATCACTGGTACTGTGACTTTAGAACTGCGTCGTGGTAATGACTACACCATCATGAACACCGAATCTCCTAACCTCACTTATGAAGCTGAGCGTTTGACTATGGAGAAAGGTGATTCTATGTTCTCTCCAGCGGATCGTATCGGTCAGTTGACTATGCGTAACCTGGACATCACGGATACACGTGCGAAATTGGGTATCTATACAGATTCTGGCTTACTTGCAGTAGGTACAGGTTCTGCAGTGCCTCAGTTAAAAGACAAAAACAAATAAGTCTGTTTTAACGTCAAAAAACCGCTCATTTGAGCGGTTTTTTTTATGGATTCGATTTAGGTATTCACGCTGTTCGGGTTTGCGGTGCGGATCGACTGATAATAAATCTGGTTTCGACCCAACTGTTTGGCCCGATACAACGCCTGATCGGCAATTCCCAATAAGGAATCCTTATCAATAAAGTCTTCACCACGATAAACGGTGATGCCCAAACTGATGGTGATATGGTTAGCTACCCCAGATTTCTCATGCGGAATTTCTAGACGCTCAATCGCATTAAAGATATTGGAAGCGACTGCATAGGCACCATGCGCATCAGTTTCTGGAAGCAGTACCACAAACTCCTCGCCTCCATAACGGGCCACAAAGTCCATATGCCGGATGGCATTTTTAATAGTGAAGGCAATACTGGAAATGACATCATCACCTTTTTGATGTCCATAAAAATCGTTATAGTTTTTAAAATGATCCACATCGATAAATAAAATCGCTAAAGCATGCTGATTACGGCGAGAACGTTCAAAAAAGATATCCAGTGTTTCATCGAAAGTTCGTCGATTAGAGATTTTGGTCAGCTCATCATGCTGGCTTAAATGCAGTAATTCTGTGGTATGAATTCGCTGAATTTTCTCACTGATTCTGGCACGCATGGTGTATAGAAAGATCATGCGTTCCCTAGCGAAAAGCATATAACTAATCACACATCCCAATAAGCTACTGCCAATCAGAATCCTCCCGAAGACCAGTGCATTAAAGTCGATCGATAACATGGATAACAGCCAAACTGTACAAAGTGCAGCAAATAACCCCGTGATTAACATCTGTAAAGGTTTTACTCCGGTCAGAATATACCCCAGAATGTAGATAATGGTGATGATCGCCATCGACTGATGTTGCAAGCTTACTGTTTGAATGGACATGGTCAGATAAGAGGTCGAGACTATCATCCAGAACATTAGCAGCATGGAAGCCTGCGGAAAAAAGCGTTTGATTTTAGGTAGACAGGAGAAGAAATAAAAAGCAAGTAAAGCTAGACTGCCATTGATCAGCCCCAACATACAGCGCACAAAATCTTGTACGAAATATTGTGAATCGATAATCCAGTAGTCGGTCGGAACCATAACCAGCAGAAAAATAAAATAGGTCAGTACTCCTGCCCAGACATATTTTTCGACATGTTTACGTGCCCGCTCCAAGTTTTTGCTACAGAACTCCTGTTCCAGATTCTGAGGGAAAACCGAGCCTACACGCTGACTTTGCCGTGTGATTAATTCTTCTATTTTTTCTTTTTCATCTTGCAATTTTGCTAGATTGTACTTGTATTCCATTGCCAAGTATTTATGTAATTTTTTTATTAATTTTAAAATATCATACTTTTATAAATTAATTTATAGATATCCCTTATTTTGTATATATTTCTCGTTACCATTTTGGGCATAGATGCATTATCATTTGTTTTATTTCTCCGATTGAATTCGCCTTGAATACGATTACCCTTCTCCAGCCAGACGACTGGCATGCCCACCTGCGTGATGGTCTCGCTCTGCAACGCACTGTTCCTGATCTAGCTAAACAGTTTTCCCGTGCAATCTGTATGCCGAACCTTGTTCCACCGGTTAAAACTGTGGAAGAAGCATTAAGCTACCGTGAACGTATTATGGCGCATGTTCCTGAAGGTAGCGATTTTGATCCACGCATGGTGCTGTATTTCACAGATAATACCTCTCCAAGTGAAGTCAAAAAGATTAAAGATTCTGCACATGTCAATGCCATTAAACTTTACCCGGCTGGCGCAACCACCAACTCGGATAGCGGTGTAAGCGACATTCGTAAAGTATATTCAGTCATTGAACAGCTTGAAGAGCATCAGGTGCCTTTATTGCTGCACGGTGAAGTGACGCATAATCATGTCGATATTTTTGACCGTGAAAAACGTTTCCTTGATGAAGTCTTAGCACCATTACTAAAACAGTTCCCGAAACTGAAACTGGTTCTGGAACACATTACTACCAGCGAGGCAGCTAATTTCGTACTGGAACAGGATCGTAATGTGGCTGCGACTATTACCCCACAGCATTTACTGTTTAACCGTAATGATATGCTGGTTGGTGGGATCAAGCCGCACTTCTATTGTCTGCCAATTTTAAAACGTCAGACGCATCAGCAAACGTTGCTTGAAGTGGCAACGAGCGGTAATCCTAAATTTTTCTTAGGCACCGACAGTGCACCGCACTCAAAAAATGCCAAAGAAAATGCGTGTGGCTGCGCAGGATGCTATAGTGCTCCGACTGCAATTGAGTTATATGCTCAGGCCTTTGATCAAGTAGGTAAAATCGACCGCCTAGAAGGTTTTGCCAGCCACTTTGGTGCAGATTTCTACGGCCTCCCACGTAATACCAAAACCATTACGCTGGTCAAAGAAGATCAAGTTATTCCTGAAAGTCTAGACTACTTGGATGGTGAACAAATCGTTCCGCTATATGCAGGAAAAACCATTCAATGGAGAAAAATGTGACAAATGAAACTCTTCCAGTCATTGGTCAGCGTTTCCGTGGATTTTTGCCTGTTGTTGTCGATGTTGAAACAGCAGGCTTTAATGCACAGACTGATGCCTTGTTAGAAATTGCGGCCATTCCTATTGTTTATAATGAAGATGGCCAGTTTGTGCCCGGTGAAGCTTACCACGCACATATCAATCCTTTCGAAGGTGCCAACCTGGATCGCCGCTCTTTGGAATTTATCGGGATTGACCCGTCAAATCCGATGCGGATCGCAATGGCTGAAGATGAAAAAACCGCGTTAAAACGTATTTTTAAATCGGTCAATGAAGTGCGTCGTCAGCAAAATTGTACGCATGCCGTTTTGGTCGGTCACAATGCGCATTTTGATTTGGGCTTTGTACAGGCAGCAATTGCCCGTACCGGAACCAAAAACCAGAATCCGTTTCACAGTTTTTCTGTGTTTGATACCGTGACTTTAAGTGCGGTGATGTTTGGTCAAACGGTTCTGGCTAAATCTTGTATTCAGGCCGGTATTGAGTTTGATGGCAAAGAAGCACACTCTGCGTTATACGATACGCAAAAGACTGCGGAACTGTTTTGCTATATTTTAAACAAACTCGCACCTCACCTGCTTGACACTTTGGTGGCGGATCAATAAGATACCGCCATCTTCTAAACGTCCCTATCGTCTAGAGGCTTAGGACATCGCCCTTTCACGGCGGTAACCGGGGTTCGAATCCCCGTAGGGACGCCATCTTATTTATCCCCTTCTTCTTTCATTTTTTCCAAGAAAACTCTTTTTCTTATTATTGCTTTCAATACTATTGTTATAAATTTTGCATGACTGAGTTTGGTGCCCTTTCTCGTTTGCTTAGGCTATAATCAAGTTGATGTTAGGTTTTAATCAATTTTCCCATGCTAAAGAAAATCCTGCTTGTTTTACTTATTCTGGCACCTTCAGCGCTTTATATTTATGTGATCAGTCGCGATGATAAAACTGCTGAGAACCGAGCAGAAACTACGCCTGCTGAAAAAACACCGACTGAGCAATACCAGACTCCCGATCACTAGTTTTTAAGAGGCTTTGCAAATATTTATTTTTTAAATTAAAAGAAGAACTTTATGAGGAAATTCCAATTTATGTGATATTTCACATAATTAAAACTAAAATACTTTTTTTAAATCTCTCCTTTTAATTGAGCTATGCAATCTCCCTCTCCACCTTCACAGCATTCGTCTGTTGAGGGTCAAACTCCGTCGTTAAAACGTGCCATGGGCACACGTCATCTGATCATGCTTTCCCTTGGTGGCGCTATTGGTACCGGCCTGTTTATGGGTTCCGGTGAAGTGATTTCACAAGCTGGACCTTTGGGCGCAGTACTGGCCTATATTATTGGTGGCTTGATCGCCTATATGGTAATGCTCTGCCTCGGTGAACTGGCCGTACATTTACCCGTGTCTGGTTCCTTTGGTGCCTTTGCAACCCATTATATTGGACCGGGTACAGGCTATATGGTGTCCTGGATGTACTGGCTCGGCTGGTCAGCCACTTTGGGTACCGAATTCACTGCAGCTGCGATTCTAATGCAGGAATGGTTCCCGCAAACTTCGATCTGGTTATGGACATTGATCTTTGCTGCAGGTGTACTGCTCTCCAATTTAAGCTCAACCCGTACTTTTGCCGAATCAGAATTCTGGCTGTCACTGGTTAAAGTTGCGACTGTACTGATTTTTATTATTCTGGGCTTTGGCTGTATCTTTGGCTTTATTCCATTTCAAGGTTATGAATCTGCGCCACTGTTCAATAATCTGACTGAACATGGCTGGCTACCAAATGGTTTGATCCCATTATTCACTACCCTGCTGATCGTGAATTTTGCCTTTAACGGTACCGAGATGATCGGGATCGCTGCCGGTGAAACCGAAAATCCTGAGAAAAATGTACCGAAAGCGATTCATGCTGCGGTATGGCGTCTGATGATTTTCTTTGTTGGCACCATCATTGTGATCAGCTCGTTACTGACTTATACCGATGCAGGTCTACAGGTCGGTGGTCATGGGGGCTTAAGCAGCAGTCCGTTTGTATCCGTGTTTACCCAGATGGGTATTCCTTATGCCGAAGATTTCATTCGTTTCGTAATTATCACTGCGCTGCTCTCTACTGCAAACTCTGGACTCTATGCAGCTTCACGTATGATGTGGGCATTGTCTTCACAAAACCAGTTACCGCGACTATTTGCCAAAGTCAGCAAATCCGGCTTGCCTTATGTAGCAGTTTGGGTCACCATGATTGGCGGCTTGCCTGGTCTGCTCTCTGAACAATTTGGTGCAGATGTCATCTTTAAAAACCTGATGGGCGTGGCCGCTTTTACCATGGTGATTGTCTGGATGAGTATCTGCTGGAGCCAGTTTAATTTCCGTCGCCAATGGCTGAAGTCTGGTCATAGCGTCTCTGAACTAAAATTCCGTACACCTTGGTTCCCCTTAGTTCCCACTCTAGGTTTTGTAACTTGTACTGCAACCGGTCTGAGTATGGCAGCTGACCCTGAAATGCTCTCTGGTTTTATTGGCTGTTTATTGTTTATGGCAGCATGTTATGCAAGTTATTACTGGCTTTATCATCAAAAAGCTTAAATTCTAAACTTTTGAACTGAAATAATTTCTTTAATAAACCCAATTCCGATTGGGTTTATTTTTTCATATCAGGTAAATCCGTTCAGAAAATAATATCTTAATAAAATAAAGTTTTTGTTTTGCCTAATGTTTAAACTGTTAAATACATTTTAGTAAAAACTCTTTTGACAAAGTCCGGCTTAGTCCTTAATATAGCCATCACCTCGCAACGTCCCTATCGTCTAGAGGCCTAGGACATCGCCCTTTCACGGCGGTAACCGGGGTTCGAATCCCCGTAGGGACGCCATTATCTGATCGCTCACGATCAAGTCTTATACATAATCCATATTAATACGTTGCAGATTTGTAGTTTTTCACTACAATAACCCGCTTCATTCTTTTATTTTTTGACTCCTATGCACTCATCTCCGAATGATGCTACGCATCAGGGCAATTCTGCGCCTTTAAAACGCGCTATGAGTACTCGACATCTGGTCATGATTTCGCTTGGTGGCGCAATCGGAACAGGCCTATTTCTAGGTTCGGGTGAAGTCATTGCACAAACGGGGCCTGTAGGTGCCATTCTTGCTTATCTCCTTGGCGGGATCATCGCTTACATGGTTATGCTATGTCTGGGTGAACTTGCCGTTCATATGCCCGAATCTGGCTCATTTGGCGCCTATGCCAAACGCTATATTGGACCGGGGACTGGCTACACCATTACCTGGCTATACTGGCTGACCTGGTCAGTGACCTTGGGAACTGAATTTACCGCTGCAGCTTTATTAATGCAGGAATGGTTCCCGAATAGCTCTATGTGGATGTGGACACTGATTTTTGGTGCTTTCGTATTCGCACTGAATATGATTTCTACCCGCTGGTTTGCAGAGTCCGAGTTCTGGCTGGCACTGGTGAAAGTCGTTACTGTCGTGACCTTTATCCTGCTTGGCCTACTCGCTATTTTTGGTGTAGTAAGCTACCAAGGACAGGAAACTGCTCCGCTATTCAGTAACCTGACAGCTCAAGGCTGGTTCCCCGAAGGTCTGTTCCCAATCTTCACCACCATGCTGATTGTAAACTTTGCATTCTCTGGCACAGAACTGATTGGTGTGGCTGCGGGTGAAACAAAAGATCCGGCCAAAAATGTACCAAAAGCGATTAATACTGCAATTTTCCGCTTACTGATTTTCTTTGTAGGTACGATTATTGTGGTGACTTCCCTTCTTCCGCATCAGGAAGCAGGTCTGGCAGCTGAAGGTGTCAGTAGCAGCCCATTCGTGACAGTATTCCAGCATATCGGTATTCCTTATGCCGAAGATATTATCCGCTTTGTGATTATCACAGCATTGCTATCTGCTGCTAACTCAGGTCTATTTGCTGCATCCCGTATGATGTGGTCATTGTCTTACAGCAAACAGTTACCAGCGGTATTTTCACGCCTAAATGCGCGTGGTGTACCTTATATTGCAGTCATTGTCACCATGATTGGCGGTATGCCTGGTTTGCTGTCTGAACAGTTCGCACCGGAAACTATCTTCACTAACTTGCTAGGTATTGCAGCATTTACCATGGTAGTGGTCTGGATGAGCATCTGTCTCAGCATGTTCAACTTCCGCCGTGAATGGTACAAACAGGGTAAAACAGCGAAGGATCTTGATTTTGCTGCGCCATTATTCCCGATCGTACCGATTCTGGGTTTTCTGTTCTGTCTGATTACCTGTATCAGTATGGTGTTTGATCCGAGCATGCGTATCAGTTTCTTTGGCTGCTTGCTGTTTATCGCACTGTGCTATGCCAGCTACTACAAGTTCTATCACAAAAATGCTTAAACATTAAAATGACCAAAAGAGCAGCTTCGGCTGCTCTTTTTTATTTATACTGAAAATGTTCTAGGCAGCCAGCGTGGTGTGTCGATGAAAATTATTTATATTCATGGCATGAACAAGCAGAAATTCAGCTCTGCCTCCCTGCGTCAACGCTGGCTGAGTCTGCTAAAACGCGGTCTGGAACAGTCACATCAACAGGCACATTTTGCTTATCTGAAACGGCATATCCGTATCCCTTTTTATGGCGACTTACTGTCCCGTCATCATTTACATAATGTGCTAAATGCCAGCACCTTAATGCCGCAAGACTGGCCTCGCTTTCCTTTCCAGTCTCCAATTAAATCCCAGCCACCACCCCATCTCAATCAATATTCACCTGAAATTTGTGAAATTCCCGAGCTAAAGGTTGAGGATGCCATGACCTTTAACCAGAAGCTGAAGTTTATTAGTATATTAAGCCGGAATACTCTATTACGGGATTTTGTGATTTTACTGAATCATTTCCCTCGCCTGCATGATACGCTGATCAAAAAATTTCTGATCGAAACCTATTCTTATCTAGCGAATTCCACATTCATGCAACAGGTACATCAGCGAATTGGTCAACAACTGCATGGCGATAAACCCTGTATCCTGATGGCTCATTCTTTAGGAAGTGTGATTGCCTATCATTATCTGCTTCTGCACCCGGAACTGAATGTACAGCGTTTTATTACTTTAGGTTCACCATTAGCCTTTCAGGTGATTCAATCCAGCCTGGCACAACCGGTGGTACGACCTGCGGCAATTAAAGGCGACTGGATCAATTTCTATTCAACAGATGATTATCTCACCGCCATTCCGCTTACCGAACCGCCATTCAAGTTTGAACCTGAAATCATCAATCACGGCATTCGTACGCATATTCACCGTCCACATGATATTACTGGCTATTTACTGCATCCGCAGGTTGTTGAAGCAACTCTGGAATTGCTTAAAAATCCGGCCTAAATCCTGCATTTTTCAAGTATTCTACTAATATTGTTTTAAATTTATGCACTCAAAAGAAAAATTCCAAAAAACTCTGGAAAAGCGTTTGACACCCCCCTTTATACGCCCTATTATACGCCCACCTCTGAAACGTCCCTATCGTCTAGAGGCCTAGGACATCGCCCTTTCACGGCGGTAACCGGGGTTCGAATCCCCGTAGGGACGCCAATTTCAGAAGTAATATTTTATTAAGTCCCTATCGTCTAGAGGCCTAGGACATCGCCCTTTCACGGCGGTAACCGGGGTTCGAATCCCCGTAGGGACGCCATTACTTTAGATCAAAAGTTCTGGTTTAAAATATCACTTCTACACTGTCCCTATCGTCTAGAGGCCTAGGACATCGCCCTTTCACGG
>NZ_DFDO01000171.1:9156-12326 GCF_002367915.1 Acinetobacter sp. UBA3025 | reverse complement strand
TCCAGTCATTTGGGTCAAATTGACTACATTGTGGCTGAGTGAATAAATTGAGAACTGGTATTGCATTCATTTTAGCGCTGCCCCTCTTATAAGTTATTGATTAATTCAAACTTCTTAGCATTGCTTCATCATGACTTTTTCTTTTCTATCTGTCTATTAAAGACTTTAGGAATGGTATTTCTAATTTTTAGAACACTTTTCTTATTATTGTTCTTCTTATCTAAACTTAACGAATAACTAGCATTTTATAACTCATCACAATTCTTAATTGATGCTGAATTACTTGGACTCCTATTACTACTCTGACTTTATTTAGTGTTGCCTTTTTGGCAACGAGTTGAGCGAGATTCTCTGCTATACACGGAATTAAATTGTCATTAAGTTGATAACAACAAAGTTCAAAGAGCCACAAAAATGTTGATATACACACCACCTTCTACGGCTAAGAGTATTCCAGTAATCGACTTAAGCGACAGTTTTTCCGATAACCTAGAAAAACGGAAATCTGTTGCGTGGGAAATCCATAAAGCATGCAGAACAACAGGTTTCTTCTATATTAAAAATCATGGTATCGCTTCTGAAGTTCTCCAAAAACAATTAGACATTGCAAAACAGTTTTTTGACCTTCCGATTGAAAAGAAACTAGAAATTGATTTCAAAAACTCCAAATGCCTTCGTGGCTATGAACTAATGGCAGCTCAAACACTTGATGAAGGCTCTCCTCCTGACTTAAAAGAAGGGTTCATGTCAGGGAAAAATCTAGATTCAAGTCACCCATATGTCCAAAAAGGCTATCCACAACATGGGCAGAATCAGTGGCCTGAAGATCTTCCTGAAATGAAGACCCAGACCGAAACCTATATTCAACAGACTTTAAAACTGGGTAAGCATCTAGCTGGCCTATTGGCACTTTCTCTTGGGCTTGAAGAAAACTACTTCGAGGCAGGCTATGATGAAACTGTCATTATTACCCGTATGCTTCACTATCCTCCTCAATCTGAAAAAATTGTAAACAATCAGCTAGGGTCCGGTGCGCACACTGATTGGGGGTTACTGACGCTCTTATTGCAAGATGAAGTAGGTGGACTAGAAGTACGCAATAGTGAGGGTGAATGGATACGTGCACCTCACATACCAGATACTTTTATCGTAAACCTCGGTGATTTAGTCCAATTCATGACTAATGGACTCTACCTCTCAAATATGCACCGTGTTTTCAATAGTAAAGCAGGTGTCTCACGTTATTCGGTTCCAACCTTCTTTGACTTGGATTACGAATACAAAATCAAAACGCTGCAAAATTTAGGTGATCAATTTAAGGCTGAACCTAAAGAAATGACTGTAGGTGAATACATAGCCTATATGTATCAAAAAACTTACGCATCGAAAAAAGAAGCCGTTTAATTTATTCAACAGTTGGTATCAAAATTATGAAAAAAATGTTTCCCCTAGGTTGTGCTGGTTTAGGCATTCAAAACTCATCAAAAGAACGACCAGTAAGCCTGAATGAGCCTACTATTCTCGAACAGTTCGAAATGCTAAAAGCTGCGGAGGTCTTTGATTTTCTGGATCGTATCCCTCTTGAAGATAGTCAAATAGATGCTTACATCAAGGCAAGTCAGAAAACAAATATTCCAATTTATTCTGGTTGTGGCTTATATGTCATTGGCAAGGATGAGGATGCATTCAAACAGGATATTAATCGTAGTGCCGCTGTAGGGGCCAAATTCCACAATATGATGATTTGGGCAAAACATGCAGATGGTCATTATGTAACGAACGAAGAAGTTGCTAAAACTTATATCGATTTCTACACCTACGCTCAAAGTAAAGGAATAACGGTTACCTTAGAGTGCCACGTTGATAACTGGTCTGAAGATTATCGTCGAGTAATTCCGGTGGCAGATCTTATAGAAAAAGAAGGTGTGCCGTTTGAGTTTGCAATGGATTACAGCCATTGTATTTTTAAAATTGAAAATGAAATTGAGCTTGCTGTATCACAAATGCGTGATGATCCTGAAGCTATCAGAAAGTTAGATCCTTTTAATAATGATAGTTTTGCAGATGATTGGCTGAATCGAAATTTAGTTACATGGGGGCAGATCCGTCCTGCAGTCCCGAATAATCCAGTTAACTGGTTAGCATTTGAAACAGGACCATATAATGGCTTAGGAACAAATCGTCCTGGCCGAGGAATTCAGTATCCATTTAATCAACCTACGGAAGGTGAATGGCATACAGACTTCTGGCATGCATATAAGCTTGCACCAACCAAAGAAGTCATTCGTAAAATCATTGATAGCTACTTGAACAATCCAAATTCTAAAGTTCAACTTATGACTGTTGATAATATCAATTTAGAGTCGTATGGTTTAAATTGGAAATACAACATGTTTGCCGACAGTTGCAGTGTTGCCCATTATATTCGTGAGATTTATGAGGAGCGACTGGCAATATTTATGGCAAAACAAAATTCAACTGATACTCTTCAAAGAGAATCAGCATGAATAACCTACTTAATTTAAAAAATATTTTCGTAAATGCCAGTCTTTTAGGACTTTTACTCATCAGTGGGGCCAATCCAGCATTGGCCGCTGATCAAGCGGCTTTTGTCTATGTCGCTCATAAAAACGATTATGGTTGGTCTTATTCACACGATATAGGTCGTCTGAAAGCAGAAAAGTCCTTACAGGGTAAATTTCAGACCTCTTATATCGAGAATATTCTAGATAATGCCGACTCTGAACGTACATTTCGGAGACTCGCACAACAAGGAAATAAGGTTATATTTGCTACTACCTTCGGGTATATGAATGCCATTGAAAAGGTAGCTAAACAGTTCCCGAACACCATTTTTATGCATGCGAACGGATATAAAACTGCAAAAAATGTGGGAGTCTATGATATCCGAACCTATGAAGGCTCTTACTTGCAAGGGGTATTGGCAGGCTATAAGACTAAAAGTAATGTTTGGGTGTTGTAGCACCATTCCCAATTCCTGAAGTCATTAGAGACATCAATGCCTATACACTTGGGGCTCAATCTGTAAATCCAAAAATTAAGACCAAGATAGTCTGGATTAACACTTGGTTTGATTTAGGAAAAGAGCATGAGGCTGCACTTGCATTAATATCGCAAAATGCTGATATATTATCACAAGTCACCAACTC
>NZ_DFDO01000171.1:3240-8978 GCF_002367915.1 Acinetobacter sp. UBA3025 | reverse complement strand
ACATGGTATGGTGTCAAGGAAGGTGCCATCGATATAGCAGGTTTTGGTCCAATGGTCTCTAACAATGAAAAAATGAAGGTTTTGGCAGTCCGAGATAAAATTCGTAACGGTCAATATATTGTGTTTAGTGGACCACTTTACAAACAAGATGGAACATTACTTTTGGGAAAAGGTAAACATCTCTCAAATACGCAATTGATGAGTATGAATTATTTCGTTAAAGGCGTGGATGCTGCTTATCCAAAATAAACAAAGCTAAGCCTTTATTGAGGGATTTCGATAAGGGCTTAGCTTTTTAGTTGTACTTTTCAGGTTATGTTTATTGTCCAGCTTCGCCTCTTTGTAGGATTTCATCTGTAATAAGCCTGGAGAGAGCGTCTGTTGCTGTAGAAAGATAATGACCTTTACGTGCATACAGACCTAAATCACAGTAGATACCATTGTTATCATTAAGCGGAATATAGCGAAGGCGATTATTAATTATTTCATTTTCCAACCCAAAGAATGTCTGAAAACCAATTCCCTTATTCCTGAGTATTAACTGTTTCATTAATTCCAAAGAACTCGTTTGCATTTTAAAATTTGGAATAGCATGTTGTGCACCCGCAAATAATGGCGCTAACTGTTGATAAATAGACAAATTAGGTTTTGGCATGATCACGTCATAGTCGAGGCATTGATGGAATGACACCGTCTTTTGAGAAGCCAGCGGATGGTCAGTCGATACAATTGCACCTAATTTAAAATGGGATATTGCTATTTGATGCAAATCATTATGCTTTGGCAAGGCAAAAGCCAAGCCTAGATCCACCCGATTTTCAATGATTTCATTAGGGATATCTTTTGAGCCTAAAATTGTAACCCCTACAGTTACATTAGGATATTTGACCTGGAATTTTTCAATAATCTCTGGCAGTAAATTAATCGCTAGTGTTTCAACACTCGCAATTTCAACATGACCTTTATAAAGCCCTTTCAGTGCATCCAATTCATTCTGCAATCGCTTAGTATCTCTCAGTACTAAACTAATATGTCTTGAAAACAACTCACCTGCATGAGTAAGCACCATACCCGAAGGCACCCGATTGAATAATGGTGCTCCAATTTCATCTTCGAGTTTTAAAATTTGCCTATTTACAGCGGAAGACACGACATTTAATTGTCTGGCTGCTTCCCTGATTGAACCGCACCGGCGTACAGCATCAAAATAATGAATTGCTGCTGAGTGAAAGCGAAGACCACGTGTACTCATTTTAACATCACATCCTATTCCAACTTTAAAGTCCAAATTCATTTATAAATTTGAATGAGCTATTGAAATAGAAGCAAAAAACTTGCCATTAAGTAGCAGCCATTTTTTGGACCTAAAGCATTATTTTCAGTGCATCCCGTTGCTTTTTTAGCATCACCACTCATTTAAAAAAGTTTAAGCAATTGTTTTTATTTAATTAATTAAGAATAGCTCTCTTTTTGGCATCAGCTTGCTCGATATTCATTGCTATGCGGTCTCATGATTATTTTATAAAAAAAGAAAACATTATTTTTGAGAGATTGCTACATGACTGCGCTGGAAAACAATCAAAACATTACCTCTATACCCATCATCGATATTTCTGGACTTTTGGATAATGACATACAAACGCACCAAAACATTGCCTCACATATTCGGAAAGCATGCTTAGATAAAGGTTTTTTTTACATTACCGGACATGGAGTTTCTAAAGCATTACAAGATAAGGTTTTTGAATATTCCAAATTATTTTTTAGTCTTCCCCCAGAACAGAAAAAGCAGTGGTCCAAAGAGCTTTCTGAAGCAAATAGAGGCTATGAATCATTAAGAGCACAAACACTTGAACCTAATTCTCCGCCTGATATAAAGGAAGGCTTTTATATCGGGAAGGAACGCTCACCTTCAGATCCTTTTGTCATCCATAAAGCTTTTAACCAAGGCCCAAACCAATGGCCAGATATTGATGGATTTAAAGAGGTAATGGAGGAATATCAAGTTGAATTGATTAAAGTCTCTGAACGACTCATGCGTGCTATTGCATTATCTCTAAACTTGGAAGCTGACTATTTCACAGAGTTTTGTAAGGATGCAGATTTAGTCACTTTACGCTTATTACACTATCCCCCTCAACCAGCTAATGCTCAACCAAATGAAAAAGGTTGCGGGGCACATACTGATTTCGGCGGGCTTACTCTATTACTTCAAGACCATAATCGTGGTTTACAAGTATGGGATCAGTCAACAAACCAATGGATTTGGGCAGAGCCTATTGAAGATAGTTATGTCGTTAACCTAGGTGACCTAATCTCTATGTGGACGAACAATACATATAGATCCACCCTCCATCGCGTCATCAACATCTCAGGTGGGGAACGATATTCTGTTCCATTCTTCTACAGCGGTAATCACCAGTATCAGATTGAATGCATTCGAGAGTGTTTGGAGGAAAACTCAGAACCGCTATATCCACCAATCAGTGTTGAACAGCATTATCGTAACATGTTCAAAAAAACATATATCTAATAATAAGGAGTTTCCCATGAAAAAATTACCAGTTATCGACATTGCACCTCTTTATGACGTTAACCATCCTGATTATGCAGATATATGCAACCAAATTGACCAAGCATGTCGTGAATGGGGATTCTTCTATATCAGTGGTTATAAACCGAATCACCTTGCAGAAGTTCAAAGTTTAGCTAAAGAGTTTTTTAGTAAGCCTCTACAAGAGAAATTAGAAATAGATATTCAAAAGAATAAAATTGCACATAGAGGATATGGTGCATTAGGAGTAGAACAACTGAACCCTGACTTACCTGAAGACTTTAAAGAAATATATGACATGGGTGTCCATTTAGAAGCTAATCATCCCGAAGTCATTAATCAAGAACCTCTAAGGGGACCAAATGTTTATCCAAATATTGAAGGGTGGAAAGTAGCTACAGAAGAGTATTTTGATGAAATGGTGGATTTAGCAAAAATATTGCTTAATGCCATGTCTCATGCCATTGGTCTTCCGCAAAATTATTTTGATCATTGTCTGCAAGACAGCCTATGTTTTCTCCGGTTAATTCATTATCCGCCTACCTTAGACAATACAGACTCTCAAGGTTTTAATGCGGGAACACATACTGATTATGGGTGTGTAACTATTTTGGCTCAGGATGAAGTAGGTGGATTACAAGTTCAGGATGTAAATGGTAATTGGATCGATGCTCCTCCTATACCTAACACCTATGTAATCAACATCGGAGATATGATGGCACGATGGTCAAATGATCTCTATAAATCGACACCTCATCGCGTTTCGAGTCCTAAAGGAAAACAAAGATTCTCATTTCCATTTTTCATACAACCTAGTCCAAAAACTGTAATCCGTTGCCTACCTAACTGTTACAGCGAATCCAATCCACCTAAGTACTTACCAATTACTAGTATGGAATATTTGCAATCACGTTTTAGTGCAACCTACAAACATCGTGCTGAAGTTTGAATATCGGAAACAATTATATGAAAAAAAAATGCGCCCTATCTATTTTTAAGCACATGTTTAATAAGCACTTATTCTTTTGCTGAGGAATCATGGTTAAATTGGCAATCCAATAGTATTTCTGCACTTTACGGTAAAGGTTTTGAAGTTGAACCAGATACACATGAAACCATTACCTTCGAACATGCTAGTAATTGGAAATGGGGAGATCTTTATCTATTCGTCGACACTTATTGGTTTGATGGCGAAAAGACAGCTTCCCAAGGCCATAATGCGGTCTATACAGAAATAGCCCCACGCTTTTCAATAGGAAAACTAACCAATACGAATTTGAGCTTTGGGCCAGTGAAAGATGTCCTAATAGCTACGAGTTTTGACTTAAGTATTCAAGATCAGCCTGGCTATGACGATATGTGGACTTATTTAGTTGGTCCAGGTTTTGACCTAGATATCAAAGGCTTTGATTATTTCACCCTTAATTTTTACTATCGCATTCCAGACGATGGAAACACCCCAAGTGGACAATGGCAAATCACTCCTTCCTGGTCATATACCGTCCCATTTCTTAAATCATCAATCATTTTTGATGGATACATTGATTGGGTAGTCAATTCCAAAGGTAATAACTCTTCCGACTTTCACTTTAACCCACAAATCAAATATGACCTTAGCCCTCATCTAGGCTTAAGCCCAAAAAAATTAGCAGCAGGTATTGAATACGACTATTGGAAAAACAAATTCTTAATCGAAGACACTCCATATTTTAAAACTAATCAAAATGCTACTAGTTTCATCGTCAAATATACCTTTTAGGCTGAAGGAGAAAAACATATATGACTAACACAATCACAGCCAATAACTTAAAACCAAGCTCCATGATTTTTCTCAGTATCCAGCACGTCTTGGTAATGTATGCAGGTGCTGTTTCAATTCCCCTAATTGTTGGAGGAGCTTTAGGGTTAAGCACTGCAGAAATTGCTTTCTTAATTACTGCAGATCTATTTGTTTGTGGCATTGCCACCCTCATTCAAACTATTGGTTTTAAAAATGTAGGTATTCGCTTTCCCATTATGATGGGAGTTACCTTTACTGCAGTAGGCCCAATGATTGCAATTGGGACTAATCCAGATATGGGACTACTAAGTGTATTTGGGGCAATCATTATCGCAGGGATCTTTGGCTTCCTGATTTCACCATTTATTGGAAAGTTAATACGATTCTTCCCTCCTGTGGTGACAGGAACTCAAATTCTTGTGATTGGTCTATCTCTCATTGGTATTGCAGGCACATGGTCCGCTGGCGGATATGGGGTAAAAGACTTTGGAAATCCATTGTACTTATCTATCGCTGCCTGTGTTCTATTAAGCATTATTATCATCAGCCGTTATGTTAAAGGCTTTTTGGGCAACATTTCAGTTCTAATCGGGATGGGAATTGGTTATATCATCGCTGCATTTTCTGGCCTCATCTCTTTAGACAAGATAGATGAAAGCCCATGGTTAGGTTGGGTGATGCCATTTCACTTCGGTATTCCAGAGTTTAACTTTTGGGCTGTCTTGACTATGTGCGTAGTCATGCTGGTTATTTTCATTGAAACAGCTGGGATGTTCATGGCTGTAGGTGAAATTGTTGAAGAAGAGGTGGATCAGGAAAAATTGACTCGCGGTTTTAGAGCTGACAGCCTTGGCACAATGATTGGTGGGATTTTTAATATCTTCCCGTATACATCCTATGCTCAGAACATCGGTTTGCTAGCGATCACAGGTGTTAAGAATCGCAGTGTATGTGCTTTAGCTGGTGTGTTTTTAATCCTTTTAGGTCTATTTCCTAAAATAGCTTACTTTGTTGCGTCTATACCCTCATGTGTTCTAGGTGGAGCCGCATTGTTTATGTTTGGGATGGTGACATCTAATGGTATCAAAGTACTGCAGCGTGTCGACTTTCAAAATGTGAATAATCTCTACATCATTGCAGTCAGTGCCGGCATAGGTATGTTGCCTGTATTCTCACCTACTATTTTCTCACAACTACCATCTTATCTTTCACCTCTGTTAAACAGCCCAATTTTGCTAACGGCTTTTTGTGCTGTGATTTTGAATGCTGTTCTCAATCGAAAACAGCGGATATTGGATGAATAGTATCTTCAGAAATTGAAAGATGCATAAATATCAGATACACAGGGCTTTGTTGCACAAACCTAGCCTATAAGGTTTATTCAGTCCTATAATTTCAAAATGA
>NZ_DFDO01000171.1:465-3014 GCF_002367915.1 Acinetobacter sp. UBA3025 | reverse complement strand
AATGATCAAATCTTTATTTAGACTCTCTTTACGCATGGTCACAGGTTTTGTTCAAAGTCTGATTAAACTTTGTGGATTAAATTGGACCGCACCAGATTACAGTACGCTTTGTCGAAGACAAAAACATATTGATATTGCGATTAGCTATCAAAAAAGTAGTGATGGGCTACATCTACTCGTCGACTCAACTGGCTTAAAGTTTCTAGGTGAAGGTGAGTGGAAACGTAAGAAACATGGACCTGAATATCGTCGCCAATGGCGTAAGCTTCATATTGGCATCGATGCTGAAACCTTGCAAATACGTGCAGTACAGCTTACTACAAATAATGTGAGCGATTCGCAAGTACTCGGTGATTTACTTGCTCAAATTCCCTTAGATGAACGAATTGATTCGGTCTATACCGATGGTGCTTATGACACGAAGCACTGCAGACAAGTCATTCTAGATCGAGATGCACATGCGCTCATTCCGCCAAGAAAAAATGCAAAACCATGGAAAGATCAGAAATTGAGATCTTTAGAGCGGAATGAGTTACTGAAAACAGTTAAACGTTTAGGAAGAACGCTTTGGAAAAAATGGTCTGGTTATCATCGTCGAAGTTTAGTTGAAACCAAGATGCATTGCATCAAACTATTAGGTGATAAATTAACAGCAAGGAGTTTTTCTAGTCAGGTGAATGAGATTCATGCACGCATAGCCGTATTGAACAAATTTACAGAATTAGGTCGTCCTCATACCCAAGTTGTCACTTGAATTCTGTTCAAATGAGCAGAGTGTTATCTTTTAAATCTTTGTGCAACAAAGCCGGATAAGTGTGAAAATTTTTTATTCCAGCTCTTTTTAACTTAGCATTCGTACGTTCTTCGCTCTTTTTAAAATCATACATTTGCTTTCCAGTTAGAAACATTCCAGCCATATTATTTTCGTACCTTTTAGAACCTAAAAACTATTTTAATCTAAAGAGTTTATTTTATACATTTTTAAATTTACCTAAAATTAACATAATACACGTTATACGAAATTCAAATTTTTATTTATTATAAATCATAGTCTTATGTTGATGAAAAAAGCCCAATTAGTAGTGATTGGGCTTTTTTATGGATTCTTCATGTTCCACGCTTAATTTTTGAACAATGTTCCACGAGTTTAATAAGCCCAGGTGAACAATCAAATCAGTCATATGGCTTAAAGAAGCGGCTCCAGAAGCCTCTTTTTTCGGATTTTGGCTCCACTTGTTCAGGGATGAGAATGTAAAAATCTATCAACCTAAGAAATGATCACATTCAAAATTTAGTGTACTTTGAGGAATATGAAGTACCGCATTTCTTACCTCCATTCCATTCGTACAACGTTTTGCCTGGATCTAACTAAAATAGCCATAGCTAAATCCAATAGAAAAATGATTAAAAGCTGAAATTAGAAAACTGTTGGTTGAATTCTATGGGTAGCATTCGCATCAAAACCTATTCTAAAAGTCGCGGTTTGTTTATTGGATAAATCAATTTCAAGTTCTACAATACCACCACCGCATATTCCTTGAGGGATAGAACTTAGGATGTGTTTCTCTGCCGTTAAATAGACGACCATCTTTTCAGACATCTTCAAACTAGCAACCGATACACCATCAATTAAAACCTTTGTTTTACATGCTGAACCCACATGTCCTTGATCCCTTTTTATTACCACATTTACTTTATCATCGTCAGGCAAAAAATATTGATTATCAAAAATTCTATCTATAGGAACTGGTTTAGCATGATCTGTACTGACCGGCTTAATCGCACAGCCTATTAAGGGCAAAAAAGAAATACTGAGGAATAAGAACTTAAGCATAAAAAAATCTACTATTTGAGTTAGAGGCACTTTTCGCTTTATTTATGAAACCAATTTCGTAAAGTTCGGGTAGTAATACCTAGGATATTAGCAATATTAGAGTTATTCGTTGCTGATTATTTCATAGCAAAGGCTTTATCTCCCTGATCAACTGAATAGCCACCGATTCTTTAGATACATTTCAGTCCAATCTAGAGAATGATTAATTGCTTTGTTTTAAATATCGATAAACAGCCTGTCGGCTAATGCCAAACGCTTTTGCCAGATCAACTTTGGATGAATACTTTTCTTCATCCCAAGCTTGTTGTAAAGCCGCTGCCTGCTCAGAATTCAGTTTATGAACACGACCTTTATATTTACCCTGAGCTGCTGCGATCTTAATCCCTTCTTTTTGGCGTTCCAAGATGATTTCCCGCTCAAACTGGGCAAAAGCGCCCATGAGCTGCAACATCAAGTTATCCATCGGAGTGGCCTGAGCCGTGAAGGTAATATTCTCTTTGATAAACTGGATGGCGACTCCCCTTTTTACAAGCTGATCAACCTCAGTAACTAAATCTTTCAGACTTCGAGCGAAACGATCCATAGAGTGCACGATGATCATGTCTCCTTCACGAACATAGCTGAGCATTTCCTGAAATTTAGGGCGGGCAGTATTCTTTCCAGAGGCCTTGTCGATAAAAAATCGGTCGACTTCAATTCCCTCAAGTTGACGTCC
>NZ_DFDO01000171.1:0-258 GCF_002367915.1 Acinetobacter sp. UBA3025 | reverse complement strand
AATTCCCTCAAGTTGACGTCCAATATTTTGGTCAATAGAGCTCACTCTGACATACCCCACCTTATGACCTTTCATTTTGCCCTCTAACAGACGCTTATTTCTATTTATTGTAATTCATGAATTTATAATTTAAAAGTTACATGTAACGTATGGACAAATTTTATTTAAATGAGACATAAATTCTGGGGTCTTCTGAGTGTTATTTTAGGGTATACCCTATTTTTACATATAAAAATAACACTTCTTACTTTTATAAAC
>NZ_DFDO01000221.1:0-2702 GCF_002367915.1 Acinetobacter sp. UBA3025 | reverse complement strand
ATCACAACAGCTATTGGCTATCCAATGGCGACATGGATGTCGCCGTTGATCTGTGGCATAGGGACATGCCATCAGATCAACAGAAGGGGTTTTGTTACTTTTGCCCCCGTCAAAAGTAAAACACTGCCTACGCGATAAAATTTGAATTTATAACTACAAAACTCGGCTGTGCTTTACTTTTACCTCACCTCAGCCCTCTCCTAAAAGGAGAGGGAGATTCATTACTAAATAAATGAAGGAGTAAACCTAATTAGCAATAAAATTTACTACACCTAACTCATGAATAAAGTTATTTAAATAACGTTCCCTCTCCTGAACGAGTTTAAAGCACTGCTTTAAACGATGTGCAAGAAAGGAGACTTGCGTAGCAATGCTACTCAGGGAGAGGATTAACTTAAAAGCTAAAAATTACTCGTCATCTTCCGTAGGTATTACCACCTTATCCGCCTTTTGCGCACGAAGCTGAGCTACAAGACTCTGCATATCTTCAGGCAAAGGCGCTTCAATCGTCGGATAGCCTGGAATTTCTAAGCGCATCGCATGCAGACATAAACGGCGTGGCTTTGGCCCACGATATTCAGTCTCGTGACCATATTTCTCATCACCCACTAACGGATGACCAATGCTGAGACCATGTACACGAATCTGATGGGTACGACCAGACAATGGAGAAGCATACACCAGTGTCGCATGCATAAAACGCTCTGCCACATTCCACTGGGTTTTAGACTCTTTGCCTTCTTTAGAGACACGGACACGGCGCTCACCATTAGAAAGTTCATAACGATGCAAAGGTGCATCGATGAGTTGCTTATCTAGCGTTACCTGCCCTTTCACGACAGCGGCATAAGTTTTTTTAATCTTATGTTCACGTAATAAATCTTGTAGCGTTTTTAAGGTACTGCGCTTTTTCGAGATCATCACCAGACCCGATGTGTCACGGTCAATACGGTGAATCAATTCCAGGTATTTTTTACCTGTTGCAGCACGTAGGCCTTCAATCAGGCCATACGCCACACCGCTACCGCCATGCACAGCAATACCCGATGGTTTATTGACAACCATCAAGCCTTCATCTTCATATACCACACGTGACAGAAGACCTTGAGCCACCTTGTCCGAAATCGGCGCTTCTGATTCATCTTTTTGTTCATAACGAATAGGTGCCACACGAATCTGGTCGCCAATCGCCAGTTTGGTTTCGGCCTTAATGCGTTTTTTATTGACGCGAACCTGTCCTTCACGAATCAGACGATAAATCCGACTTTTAGGCACCCCTTTCAGACGACTGAACAAGAAATTATCGATTCGCTGTCCATCTTGATGTTCATCCACTTCAAACCAAGTGACGCTTTGCCATTGTTGTGTAGAATTCATACAGTTACTATGACCCAAAAATTACTAAAATTGATTAAAAACTGATCACTTAGGTTATGCTTTACACAAGAAACATAAGCTTAGCCCATAGGCAGATGATGCAAGGTTTGATATAGTCAGCGCACGGAAACCATCGTTTGTGAGTAAAAGTTGAAGCATTTCAGATTTCTCTGAACTTGATTATTCAACTAAAGACTCACATGATACGGGAAGGTCCCAAAAGAATTATGCCGACGCCGAAGGCTTATTATATCGGCAAACAAAGCAAACTGTTGCGTTTAATTGTACCTCAGGTACATAAATCAGTTTGTCTGAAAAAATATGTCGCCAACCTAGTTGGTTTTTAAACGTAAACTGATACACATCAGATTAGTCGCACCCTGAAGACGACTTCAGGCTACAGCGTTTGATGCATTGGATCTGCACAGTTTGTAAAGATACGACGACAATTCCGTATCAAGACACTTTCTATAAAGAAGGGATGATCTTCGAGCAATGTGACAGTGAAAGTTACTCACATCTAATGCACCGCTTGTCCGCCAGTGAAACGTTCAGGTGACTTTAATCGTTTAAAGATTGAAGCCGTATTGCCATCATCAATACGTGAATCAAAATACCGAAGCTGATCTATATTCAAGTAGACGCCGGGAATAAAAGACTCAGACCACAATGAAACTCATTGGAGATCTGAGCCATTGATCCGTGATGTGTGATGTTCGCTACGTGAATAGCGATTTTTTGCTGTGTATCACTATAAGGTGTTACACCCATGAAACGTATGTTGATTAATGCAACACATGCCGAAGAAATTCGCGTTGCACTTGTCACTGGTCAGCGTCTTTACGATTTCGATTTAGAGAATCGTACCCGTGAACAAAAAAAATCTAATATCTATAAAGGTCACGTGACTCGCGTTGAACCTTCTTTAGAAGCTGTATTCGTTGAATACGGCGCAGGTCGCCAAGGCTTCCTGTCTATGCGTGAAATCGCAAACTCTTACTACAAAGCCGATCCTCGCCAAACTTCAAATATCCGTGAACTGATTACTGAAGGCACTGAACTTCTGGTTCAGGTGGAAAAAGAAGAGCGCGGCAATAAAGGCGCTGCCCTTTCAACTTTCATTTCCTTAGCTGGTCGTTATCTGGTTCTGATGCCAAACAACCCGAAAGGTGGCGGTATCAGCCGTCAGATTTCCGGTTCTGTGCGTGAAGAACTGAAAGAAATGCTGGCCTCTTTAAATGTGCCACGTGGTATGAGCGTGATTGTGCGTACAGCAGGCATTGGTCGTTCTCAAGAAGAATTACAGCTTGATCTGCAACATTTGC
>NZ_DFDO01000043.1:0-2615 GCF_002367915.1 Acinetobacter sp. UBA3025 | reverse complement strand
TTTTATCTAAGTAGGGGATCTGTATTTGCCAAAAAACTGTTATTTACTTTTTCTTTTTATAAAAAATAACTAACAACACAATAATTGCGAATAGAATGCCAAGAATAATACCTGTTTCCATACGTCACCTTTAAAGCATTATTTTTTTGATAAATAGGTCATAGCTATTTAATAGTTATACCTGTCTCAATCGTTCTAGAATTTTAATAAATACGAGATGAAACCGGTTCGATTATAACAGCTGAATAAAAGAATAGAGTTTGATTAAAATGTAAACCGATATTCTGTTGGATAGATGGTTAAATTGATTGATCTGCACTCAAAAAAATCAATGAGTCATCTTGTTTAAGAATTCATGAGAATAAAAAAAGCCCTCAAAAAAGAGGGCTTCATTTGATACTTAAATATAATAACTGGTTTTAGTCATTAACTTGGAAATACCGGTCATGGCAATCTTGACTGGAAGGGGTAAATCTACGCCGCCTGCAGCCAAAGCTGTATCACGGTGATGCAATTCATCTTCATTCATCTGTTCCAGAATGCGACGTGAGCGTTCATCTTGTGCGGGCAGTTGATTAATATGATGCTGTAAATGCATACTCACTTGGCGTTCGGTTTCTGCAACAAAACCCAGACTGTATTTGTCCCCCGCAATGCCGGCAATTGCACCCATCCCAAAGGAAAGGCCGTACCAGACCGGATTGAGTAAACTGGTATGGCTATCCAGTTCTTGTAAGCGGTCTTCACACCAGGCCAGATGATCCTGCTCCTCAATTGCCGCCTGTTCCATTTCCCGACGTACATTTGGTAATTTCGCTGTTAATGCCTGTCCATGATAAAGCGCTTGGGCACAAACCTCACCACTATGATTTACGCGCATTAAACCAGCTACATGACGGGCATCACTTACGGTAAGCTGGGTTTCAACCGGTTTTGCTGGATTTTCCCGTTGTGAGGAAGTTGTTCCTGGAACAAGACTGCGTAATGCCTGGTCAAAAGAATGAATAAGCTTATCGACACCTGTATATTGACGCATGAATTAATCCTCCAAAGGGGCTTTTGCGGTTTTGATCATCGGTTTCAATCTATAGAGCAGCCATAAAGTAAACAGGCCACTCAACACAGCAGTAATACAGAAAAGTATTTTAAGATCAAACTCTAAAATGCTTAAAATAATAATTGAGAATATAGCAGAAGATACCATGAAAACGGCATTCAGGATGTTATTTGCTGCAACCACACGTGCACGATGTGAGCGGGGAGAATGCGCTTGCATCATGGCATACAGCGGCACGATATAAAAACCGCCACTAATGCCCAGTAAAGTTACCGCCAGCATCACATGATAATAGCTCCAGCCTTGCTGGAATACATCTGCCAAGCCAAGTAGAGCACCAGTACGTTCCGGGACAAAGGCAAGACTTGCTGCCAGATACAATGCAAAAACTACAAGACCAATAGCGCCAATAGGAACCATTTTAATATTGACCTCAGTACCACCTAATCTACGGCATAGATAAGAACCTAAACCGATCCCGACAGAGAAAAAGGTTAAAAGCAGACTGGCAACATTTTCAGAAGCATGCAGGTTTTGTAAGGTAAGCTGTGGAATCTGGGTCAAATAAGTCGCACCATAAAACCAGTACCAGGAGTTACCCAGCAGAATTAAAAAAACCAGCGGTAAACTTTTAGCATATTTAATGGTCTGAAAGCTGGTCCGGAAAAAGTTCCAGTCAATATTGATTTCGGGTGCTGGAATACTCTGCTTCAGAATATAACGACTGGAGAGATAGCCAACCACGGCAATACTTAACACCGTCAGGCTGATCCAGATCAGATTGCCTGTAGAAGCAGCAATGACTGCACCACCCAGAATCATACCGAATAAAATCGCTAATGAAGTGCCTGACTGAAATAGTGCGTTACCTGACATCAATTCATCCGGTTTTAATACTTCAGGCAAAATGGCATATTTAATCGGGCCGAAAAAAGTGGATTGAGTGCCCATTAAAAACAGGGCGAACAATAGAATCCATAAATGACCGAGTAGGAAACCAACAGTCCCCAGAATCATGATCACAATTTCAAAAATCTTTAAATAGCGAATCAGCTGGGAACGTTCATATTTGTCTGCAATCTGGCCTGCCGTCGCAGAGAAAATAAAATAAGGCAAAATGAACAATAGTGCGGCAAGGTTATTTAGTGTGCTAATACTGGCTGATTGTTGCTGAATCCAACCATAGGTAATCACCAGTAATAATGCCTGTTTAAAAACATTATCATTCAGTGCACCAAAAAACTGGGTCAGGAACATGGGTAAAAAGCGGCGGCTCGCTAACAAATGTTCATTGTTGTTCATATAAGACGTGCTACATTAAGATTTATTAAGAAATGTGAGATATACGTAAACATTGAGAAAAATCATGTAAGATACTTTCGTCCATGTAAAGGCAAAACCCAATAATTTAAGTTCTTTAGCTTATCTTTTTCGGTCAATTAATCAATTAAAGAATGTATTCGTTTAGAGTTTGCTATGCCTGCAAAGAAAAATTTTAAAAAAACGATGCTAAATCGCAGTATGGGGCCTCTCATACCACAGCATAGTGGTATGCAGC
>NZ_DFDO01000041.1:0-2934 GCF_002367915.1 Acinetobacter sp. UBA3025 | reverse complement strand
TATTAGAAATCTTACGCCTGACGCCATCTTCAATTAATATCCAGCCCAGGCATTTTTTTATTGCCGACAATGATGCCGCTAAACAGCGTATTGCCAAAGCACTAGTGGGAACTTATGCCTACAATGCTCCCAAAGTGCTGGACTCTTCACATACCATTTTATTTTGTACCAAAGCCGATATTGACGAGTTACATCTGGACAACCTGTTAAATCGTGATGATCTGAGTGGTCGTTTTAAAGATGAGAGCGCCAAAGAAGGTCAAAAGAATACCCGTACCGGTTATGTACATTATTATCGTAATGAAAAAGGCGATATTCAGCGCTGGGCAGAAAACCAGACCTTTATTGCATTGGGACAGATCTTACTGGCTGCAGGAAGTGAAGGTATTGATGCCACACCGATTGGTGGTTTTGATGAAGACATTCTGAGTGAGGAATTACAGTTAGCTGAACAAGGCCTGATTCCATCAGTACTGCTTACTTTAGGTTATCGCAGTGAAAACGATTTCAATGCAAAACTTCCTAAATCTCGTCTGCAAGCCGAAGATATTTTCACCAAACTGTAAGCATTTTATGGTATAAAAGGGGTCTAGTGCCCCTTTTCTTGTCAATTCGGGCCTAATTTTTGCTTTATTCTCCAAACATCCAACTAGAATAACAATTAGAGGTACCCATGTCTGTTTTACCATCCAGCTCTTTAAAATTCGAATGCAAACACTGCGATAAGATCTATTTACATCACTATGCTAATGCCCAGCATCGTTATCCGCATTGTCCAGACTGCAAACAGGCAGGCTTATTGCTTGGACGGGCTGAAAAAGAAGACCTGTTACGTTATCCGCTTGAATTTGCATCTTCCTATGTTAAACAGACATTGCATATGCTAGGCAAACAACACTAATCACACCTAGAATCAACCCGATCACACTTGCAGGTTTGAGTCGTTCTTTAAAGATGAGCAATCCTGCAATCACACCAAAAATCACCACCAGAATATTCATGCCCGCAAATACAATCGCTGGCGTATCTTTGAGCATCATGTGTGCTTTGACGTAAAAAGCAATATTGGCAAAGTTCAACGCACCCAATAACAGACCGAAACCAATATCCTTGCCAGAACCCAGATGACGATATTGCAGCAGCAGATAGATCATCGACAGAATCATGGCGCAGATAAACATCAAATTCAGTGCCACAGCAAATTGTAGACCGAGGCTGGTGGTATATTTCAGCAAGACATCAATCAGTGCATAACCAAACCACACCAGGCCCAGAAAAAACATTCCTTGCCTGGAGCTTTCTGATGCCTGACGATGTGAGAATAGAATGCACAGCACGGAACTTATGCCTAAGACAATACCCAGCATCTTGAGCTGGTTAAATTGTTCCTGAAAAATGAAATAAGCAGCGGCCAGTGATAATACGACTGATAATCGCTGGGCAATTTCAGTTTTTAAGATCCCTGCTGTTTGTAATGACTTGGCCAGAAACAGGAAGACACTCGGTAATAAAACGCCAAGCGCCAGAATCAGTAGCCATGGAGTCTGACTCATGGAAATATGCTGGATGTCTGGCTTGAACCAGAAAAAACACAATACGCTAGCTGTGACATAATTCCAGCTAATCATGTGGATGGGGCTCAAGCCTCTATTTTTAGCAATTTTTAAGAGTATTGAGACTGCAACACTACATAATGCTGCAATAAAAATCAGTTCCATATGCTGCTCTTATTCTTCATCTTTATTTAAATATAAAAAAGCCCACATTCGCTGTGGGCTCTTCTTATAAATTCTTCACAAGGAATTATTTATAACGCTCAACCATTTTCTCTAAAGAGATTGGACGAATCTTGTCTGCATTACCTGCAGTACCAAATGCTTCGTAACGGTCGATACAGATTTGCTTCATTGCATCTACAGTTGCGCTGAAGAATTTACGCGGATCGAATTCGCTTGGTTTTTCAGCCATCATACGGCGCATTGCACCTGTAGACGCTAAACGCAAGTCAGTATCGATGTTGATTTTACGAACACCGTGTTTGATCGCTTCAACCAGTTGCTCAACAGGAACACCATAAGTTTCTTTGATGTCGCCGCCATACTGATTAATCACAGCCAGCCATTCTTGTGGCACAGAGCTTGAACCGTGCATTACAAGGTGAGTATTTGGCAGTGCTTCATGAATTTCTTTAATGCGGTCAATTGCAAGAATATCGCCTGTAGGTGGACGAGTAAACTTGTATGCACCGTGAGAAGTACCCACAGCAATGGCTAATGCGTCAACATTGGTATCTGCAACGAATTGACGAGCTTCTTCAACTGAAGTTAGCAGTTGAGAATGGTCAAGTACGCCTTCAGCGCCTACACCATCTTCTTCGCCTGCCATACCTGTTTCAAGGCTACCCAGACAGCCGATTTCACCTTCTACTGAAACGCCACATGCGTGTGCCATTTGTACAGTACGGCGAGTCACATCAACGTTGTATTCGTATGAAGTCGGTGTTTTACCATCTTCACCCAGTGAGCCGTCCATCATGACTGAAGTAAAGCCTAACTGGATAGAACGTTGACATACGTCAGGGCTAGTACCATGATCCTGGTGCATTACCACTGGAATATGTGGCCATTCTTCAACTGCAGCCAAGATAAGGTGACGTAAGAATGGTGCACCTGCATATTTACGAGCACCTGCAGATGCCTGAACGATTACAGGTGAATTGGTTGCATCTGCTGCGAGCATGATTGCGCGCATTTGTTCTAAGTTGTTTACGTTAAACGCTGGTACGCCGTAAGCATGTTCGCCGGCGTGATCCAAGAGCTGGCGCATCGAAATAAGAGCCATAATATCCTCCCAGTGAATGCCACATATTCTACATGCACAAAGGTTTCAATTCAGCAACAAATAACACTATTTAAAAAAAATCCCTGCATTTGC
>NZ_DFDO01000125.1:0-4865 GCF_002367915.1 Acinetobacter sp. UBA3025 | reverse complement strand
CTTCCAGCTTTTGCTGCGCCATTTCATCCGTTTCTGCGGTTACCACAGTGATACCAACAAAAATTTTGATCGCTTCAGGATCACGTCTAGGACTTACGCATTGACAGATTCAAAAAAGTATTAAAATACTTTATAAAGTATCTGTGATCAGACGAATTAAACATGCTTCTACAGCAACTTGTACATTACCCATTTATATGGGCTTTCTCATGACAGAACCGAACTCTATTAGCTGCACACAACTTGCCGAGACTTATAATATCTCGCATGATAGTGTAAATCGCTTTCTAGAGCGTGAAGACTACACACCTCACGACCTATATCAAGAAGCAATTCAACATATTGATAATAATAAACTTATAGTCAGTATTGATGATACTGTTTTAGATAAACCGTATAGTCAGCATATGGACTTAGTTAGCTATTTTTGGTCAGGCAAACACCACCGATCCGTCAAAGGTATTAATCTCATTACCTTGTATGCGACAGATCAAAATGGTCAAAATATTCCAATTAATTTCCGAATTTATGACAAATCTGAAAGTAAAACCAAGAATGATTACTTTATGGATATGTTAAGTGAAGTACTCAGTTGGGGTGCAAAGATTCAATTTATTACAGGTGATAGTTGGTATTCATCGACTGAAAATCTAAAAACCATAAGAAAATATGGTATTCGATTTATGTTTGGTGTCGACAGTAACCGTAAGGTTTCCCCAGAAAAAGGACAATGGTTTCAACTGCGTTTATTGCCAGATTTCCATCAGGGTCAAGTGGTCTGGCTCAAAGATTTTGGCTTTGTACAATTATTTAAGACTCAGTTAAAAGAACAGCAGAGGTTTTATATTGTGCATCAAGATGAAGATGATTTATTGTCCTTTGAAGGTTTTCATGAATTACATTCAAGTCATTGGAAAATAGAACAATATCACCGAGTGATTAAACAAGTTTGTCATATTGAAAAGTTTCAAGTAAGACGATCTAAACTGATTTTGAATCATATTTTTTCAGCCTTGATGGCCTACGTTGAGATACAAAAGAACCAGTTTGAGCGGATCTTTGAAAATGTATATTGTTGGCAGAAGAAATTATTTAGACCAATTATCAAAAACTTCATTGATGACTTTATTCTTGATAAAAATCATTTGCTACCACAGAGAATCTATAAATAATACTGCGTAAGTCCTAGTATATATAAAAAATCCCCGAAACTGGGGATTTTTTATTGCTAGGTTTCAGCCCTATTTCAGCTCTTGTACCAGCGTTGGAACAATCACACTATCCACATTCATTTCAGTGCTATAAATGCCGTTGGTAACGTTGAACTTGTTGACGTGATAGCTTGAACCATAGATCGAATCGAAGCCATCTCCTTTGGTAAAGACTTTCTTGTTCGCTTCCAGATCCAGCAAGTGAGTACCATCTACAAATTGCATATAGGCTTTGGCATCTACACCGACACGTTTTGACATGATTTCTACAGCATCTGCACGTGTTGCCGGGTCATTGATATATTTAACAGTTTTATCCCAAACCTGAATGACCTTTTTCCATTGCTCTTTATTGGCTTCCAGATGCGCAGGATTCACGGTTAAAGTGTCATAAATCAGACCAGCTTTATCTTTAGAGCTGAAAATAATTTTTGAACCGGCAACCGCAGATAAGGCCTGATTCGCCACTGGCTGCCATACCGCAATCGCATCAATATCCGCTGTTGCAAAGACCTGTGGTAGTTCATTGGTCATGGTATTGACCAGTTTCACTTCATTCAGTTTAACCTTTGCATCATCCAGAGCAGTCGATAGCAGCAAGTGATCGACCAGACCTTTTTCAGTGGCAACAGTTTTACCGCGTAAATCCTGAATCGAGTTGATTCCATTCTTGGCAATGATCACGTCATTTCCGGCTGAATAATCCGTCGCCAGAATCATCACGCCTTTAGTACCACCAGAGCCAGTCACCAGGTTATCACCATTGGTCACCATCACCGCATCCAGCTGATTTGCAGCAAAGGCAGACAATGAAGCAGAATAGTCAAACCATTTAAAATCTGCATTCACCCCTGCTTCTTTTAACCAGCCTTTTTCAATCGCCACTTGCCAAGCCACCCAACCTGGCCAGTCGCTATAGCCGATACGAATCGGCTGAGTATTTACACTGCCTTTGGCTTGACCAGAGGATTCTGGAACTTTAGCCGTATTGTCACAGCCACTGAATAAAATGGCGCAGCAAACAGATGCTGCTAAAGTTGCTTTCTTGATCATTGTGCTATTTCCCCTATGCAATTACATTTAAAACGCGTATTTGAAATTTGTTTTGATTTAATAAAGTCACGCCAACCGCCGAAATGACTGATGTCAGTTGCATCTTCCAGCGCATAGCCTTCGCAGATAAAACCTTTCACCCAGCTGCCATCTGCCAGCTGTACATTGCCAATGCCCAGCGGTGCTGGAACTTCTGCCACGATCTGACCAAAGTTGGCAAACGGAATCTCCCAGACTTCCACTTCGATTTCTTGACCTTTGCTGTGGTACTGCAAGCCCGGTTTCGGTGGGGTGGTATTTTTCAGTGCAAACAATTTATAGCTGGCTGCCGTTTTGGTTTTTTGCACTAAAGTGCCGCCACGTGTGGTGAGCTGGAAGTTCAATGGCATACCAGTCAGATGGGCGCCGACAACAGCCAGTTTTACTGCATGCTGTGACTGAATCTGGCTTGTTGATTCATAAGTTTTTTCAGATGTTCCTAGTGTTAAAGCCGTTGCCTGCTGCCAAGTTTGACCAAAGTTTGCCAATACCTGATCCATCCAGGCAGGTGCAATAAAAGTTACCCCGCTTGGCAAGCCATCAGCACGAATTGCATTAGGCAGTGCCAAAGCCGATAAATCCGCAAAATTCACGAAGTTGGTATAAGCGCCCATGTGGCTGTTTTTCACTAGTGGATCGGCTTCTACATCGGAAATCTTGTAGATGGTTGGTGCTGTTGGCACCATCAAGGCATCAAAGTCTGCTAGCGAAAGATTGATCTGACGAGCCAATTGCGCACGTTCATATTCCGCCTGCATCATATCGACAGCATTAAAGTTGTCTGCCTGACTGATAATCTGGTTAATCACTGGATGCGTTACATCACGAGAAACCAGTTTTTCAACAGCGCTGGTCCGTTCAGCCACCCAAGCCTTGTTATACAGTGCGGAAGCCAGCTGGTTAAAAGTGCTGAAATCAATCGCTTCTACTGCATAACCGAGCTGTTTTACACGAGCAATTGCCAGCTCAAAGGCTTTATCAGTTTCGGCATCACCGTAGAATTCCAGTTGTGCCGGAATCGCGATTTTGCCTTTGGAAAATTGGGTTGGCGCATTGGCTGGATGCTGGCGTGAATATTCATCTGTCGCGTCATAGCCTTGCATAATTTGTGCGACTTGCCATGCATCATCGACAGTCAGGGCAAAAATTGAAATCACATCAATGGTGCGGCACGCGGGTACTAGACCTGTAGTGGAGAACCAGCCTTTGGTGGGTTTCAAGCCGACAATATTGTTATGTCCCGCCGGTACACGGCCAGAGCCAGCGGTATCCGTACCTAAACTAAATGGTACCTGGCCATTCGCCACTGCGACCGATGAACCTGAGCTCGAACCGCCACTGACATATTCCGGATTAAAGCTGTTTTTTACTGCACCGTAAGGTGAACGTACACCGACCAGACCAGTCGCAAACTGATCTAGATTGGTTTTACCTACGACAATGGCCCCTGCAGCTTTTAATTTTGCTACCACCGTGGCATCGCTGGTCGCCAGATATGAAGCTTCTTTGCAGGCTGCGGTGGTATAAAAACCGGCAACATCAATATTGTCTTTGACTGCGAATGGAATGCCGTAGAGTGGCAATTCGGCTGGTGATTTTCCTGTTAAGGCATCAATTTGTGCTTGTAATTGTTCTGCAGATGCAATTGAAATCCAGGCATGATCATCATTCTGATATGATGCAACATAATCGATCAGGTCCTGTAACTGAATCTGCTGCTGTTGGTAGGCGTTCTGCCAGTCTTGAATTGTCCATAAAGTATTCATGACAATACTCCTTTATTGGTATTTTGGGGAATGGGAGGCATCACGGCATCCATCAGTTCCAGGTGTCCTTTCACCACACCTTTTAATGCAATAAATTGCTCACTAATTTCTTTTAAATCACTGCTTATACCCTGCATCAGCATGACTTGCAGGACTTTCTGATCATCCAGCTGGATATGCAGCGAGCTGATCACCTGTTCCAGATATTGCTGTTGCAGATCAACCAGTTGGGAACGCAATGGTTTCAGGCTGACGTCATAGACCAGGGTCAGCGTACCGACCATGACTTCATCACGAGAAACCAGTTCATCAATCAGGTGGCGGTTAATCATGTCGACAATGGCCTGCGAGCGGCTTTCATAATGTTGCTCGACAATTTTCTGATCCATGGCCTGTAAGGTGGTTTCCGGCACGGTGATACTGATTCGTGCCAATTTCGGTTTAGGCACGTCTGCTTTCCTTGAGTGAATCCTGTTTGACATAAAGCCCGGCGCGAACGCTGAGCAGTTCAATTAAAAATTGGGCAAATGGATGCAGCTTGGCTTGTTTACTTTGATTATTCATGCGCATCTCCTCAGGTATTACGGAACAGTAATTTCGTATTACTTAAGAAAATGCAGAAAGCGTGCCAGTTTTAGCTTATGGAAATGTAAGGAATAAACTTTTATATAAAAGGACGAAAAAAAGCCCCATAACATGGAAATGGGGCTTGATTTAAAGCAAAGTAAGTGGAGTATTTCATCAGTTTTTCCATTTTGATGCTCATGTCCTTGCTATTGTTTTTATACATGAATGG
>NZ_DFDO01000201.1:0-5578 GCF_002367915.1 Acinetobacter sp. UBA3025 | reverse complement strand
AGAGCGGGCTTTTTTATTTTAAAAATTAAATTCGCTTTCTATCTTTTTTAAGAAAATAGCCCCTCATCTAAGTTCAAATCAACTTTCTTATTTCAATGTTAAAACAGCTAAAATTTATCTTTTTTCTTTTCATTATCTTTTGTTGCAATCTGGACACAAGACTCATTGCAGTCTTTGAGTGCCCTAGGCACAATCAATAAGAACAACAGCATTTCGATCCTCTTTTATCTTCAACCCTCCTGATGATTTTCCAGGCTGTAAAGGCAGCAAAAAAATAGCTTTATCTCTCTTGTTCAGACCCTCATTCCCCTAGGAGATCTGTCATGACAACAATGAAAGCCATGGTTTATTACAGCGCCAATGATATCCGTTTTGAAGAACGTCCCATTCCCCACATTCTGCAACCTACTGATGCCATTATCAAACTTAGCAAAGTCACCATTTGTGTTACTGACCTCGGGATATAGAAAGGTAAAACCCCCGAAATTGAGGAGGTTGCAAAAGAAAAAACCGGCAGCTTTAATGGCCGGATTCTCGGTCATGAAGGTATTGGTATTGTGGAAGAAGTCGGTTCCGCAGTTCAAAACTTTAAAAAGGGCGATCGGGTGATTATTTCCTGTGTCAGCCGCTGCGGCACCTGTGAAAACTGCCAGAAACAGCTATATGCCCATTGTAGAAACGAGGGTGGCTGGATTATGGGTTATATGATTGATGGCACTCGTGCCGAATATGTCCGAACCCCATTTGCCGATACTTCTCTCTATCATTTACCAGAAGGTTTGAATGAAGATGTTGCGGTCTTTCTTTCCGATATTTTGCCGACCTCACATGAAATTGGCGTGCAATATGGTCAGGTCAAACCTAGGGACAATGTGGCGATTGTCGGTGCCGGCCCGATTGGCATGAGTGCCTTGCTCACTGCCCAGTTTTATTCTCCAGCCAATATCATCATGATCAATGTCGATGATAACCGGCTGGAATTTGCCAAAACTGTCGGGGCCACCCATACCGTGAATTCAGCCAATGAGGATGCTATTCAACGTGTACTGGAACTCACTGATGGGCGAGGGGTGGACTGTGCCATTGAAGCAGTGGGCCTGGAAGCCACCTGGAATATCTGCCAGCACATCGTCAAGGAGGGCGGACATCTGGCCAATGTCGGTGTACATGGTAAATCCGTCAATTTTGAACTGAATAAACTCTGGATCAAGAACCTGACCATAACCACAGGCCTAGTCAATACCACTGGCATACTGCTCAAAACCTGCTGTTCCGGCAAATTGCCACTGGAAAA
Organism: Acinetobacter sp. UBA3025; assembly: GCF_002367915.1. Taxonomy (NCBI): domain Bacteria; kingdom Pseudomonadati; phylum Pseudomonadota; class Gammaproteobacteria; order Moraxellales; family Moraxellaceae; genus Acinetobacter; species Acinetobacter sp. UBA3025. Next base: position 4,284 of record NZ_DFDO01000201.1, on the reverse strand, counting down.
ACTGGCCACCCATCACTTCAAGTTTGCTGAATTTGAAAAGGCCTATGATGTGTTTAAACATGCTTCTGACGAAAAGGCTTTAAAGGTCATGATTGAAATGACTTAAATCATTATCGACAACAAAAAAAAGTCCGCATAGCGGACTTTTTTATTTTTTAGCGTCAATTAAAAATAGGGAATATAACCACGCTGTTTATAACCTTGAGGAGAAGCAAGATTGGCCTGATTTTCATCCAGACGATAGAGCAGCTTCAGGAATCCACTCAACTGCTCCTGTTGCAATGCATGAGGTTCAAACTGACCTAAACCTAAACGTGAAAATAAAGAAGAAATTTCACTATGTTTATGGACATATTTCATGGACCATTCCGAGAAATGTGGATGTTCTACTGTTACATCCTGAAAGCGAAGCACCTGATGATGGCGTGGATCACGGCAAATGCTCTGAAACAGATTTTCTACCACCTCTGCTTCACCTTCCAGACATTGAAAAAACTTGCCATGGGAATAATATAAAACCCCGTTAATCTGATGAGCTTTATTAAATTTTCTCGCTACAGATAATATATCGCTAAGATCCTGTAATAACTCTTGTTCAGATTCTATACGCTCACTGGCGTAGCAAAGCTGTAGCATAAGGTCATCTCACTGCAGAAAGAATTAAAAGCATAATTTAATCAATTATTTTAATTTAAGTCGATCATTTTTTAAGCAAATATCCGTTTTTGCTTACATTATTTTAGGTTTGCTTTTCCAAAGAAAACTTCTAACAATTACCTCCTGAGAGGATATCAATGATTTCAGATATATAGCGATAATGATGAAGGAGTGAAACCTGATGTTAAAAGATCTGATTTTCACTGTAGCGTTGTTGTGTATATGTTTTATGCTTTTGATTATGCTGAATAAACTGGCCTTGACGACCGAGACCAATATTCTGCTCAGTTCGGTTTTTATAGGCTGGACGCTTTTACAGTTTGTTCGCGGTCGTATGTTTTTTTATATCAGTGTAAGCCTGATGATTGGAATACTTACGCTGTTAGGCAAATATGAAGAAGTATTATGGAACATCATAGGCCTGATGGCAGGTTATGGCGTATATAACCTGCTACAGCGTATTTCTGTACCTGCGCTTAAGGGCAAATTACAACATATCTCTATCTTGGATAAGTTTAATTCAATTGCTAAATAGCAGCTGCCACATCCTGTAGGCTGCGATCACGTTCAAACATGACATCTACATAGGAACATTGGGGAATAATTTTTAAGCTATTCTTGCGGGCAAAGTCGACCAGCACATCCAGCATTTTGCGTGCTACGCCTTGACCGCGTAAGGAATTATCTACCCAAGTATGATCAGCCACGATGGTCGATGCTTCTTGCCACTGATATGTAATTTCAGCAAGACGTCGACCATCTTCCTCCATAAAAAATACACCGCCGCGTTTTGAATCTTGATGTTGAATGTCCATACTGAAGGCTGATCCCTTAATAAAATTATTGGTTTATTTAATTTAAAACATCTTGTTAAAGAAATAATATGAATTATTGTTAAGTTTTTAATATTGGATGAAATTTTTTATTTTCTTTCATCATTTCCTGTGATTTTTTTCAAATATTGATAACTTTTTATTTCTCTATTTTGCCTGATTGAGGGTGATGCAGTTTGAGTCATCACATATCACCCCAAAAATTTAATTTTACCTACTCCCTAATTGAGAAAGACAGGATTAGAATGCAGCATCTTTTTGCATGCAGCTTCGTATGTCTGACTCATCTTCCGCTTCTTCCGTCACCAAGCAATGGATTGGTGTCATCGCTTTAGCCTGTGCGGCTTTTATTTTTAACACTACCGAATTTATTCCTGTGGCATTACTGAGTGGAATCGGGCAAAGCTTTGCCATGTCTGCCACTCAGGCCGGCATCATGCTGACCATTTATGCCTGGATTGTGGCCTTACTTTCCCTTCCGATCATGCTGCTTACCAAAGCCATAGAACGGCGTTTTCTGCTGATGCTGGTCTTTGCAGTTTTTATTTTAAGTCATGTGCTGTCCTATTTTGCCTGGAGTTTTAGCACGCTGGTACTCAGCCGGGTAGGGATTGCTATTGCGCATGCCTTGTTCTGGTCGATTACCGCATCACTTGCAGTTCGGGTCGCACCGAAAGGTAAAGAGTTTCAGGCACTTGGTTTATTAGCCACTGGAACGGCGATGGCGATGGTGCTCGGTATTCCATTTGGCCGGATGATTGGTGAGGCGTATGGCTGGCGTAATAGTTTTGCCCTGATTGCGTGTCTCGCATTGATCATTTGCCTGATTCTGGCCAAAACCTTGCCATTGCTTCCAAGTGTCAATTCAGGCTCCCTCAGCAGCTTAAAAAGCCTGATCAAACGTCCAAGCCTGATGCTAGTCTTTACCCTCACCATTCTGGTGATTACGGCGCAGTTTACCGCTTATAGCTATATTGAACCGTTTTCCCTGAATATCGCCCACTTTGATTCAGCCCAGACCACAACTTTACTTCTGGTTTATGGCGGGGCAGGATTCCTGGGCTCCTATCTGTTTGGCCGTTTTGCTGCGCGGTTCCCAAAAATGACTATTCCTACTTTTACTTTTGGACTGGTTATTTCAATGCTGCTGTTATTACCACTGTCGAGCACAGTCACAGGTTTGTCTGGCCTATCTCTGCTGTGGGGTATGAGCATTATTGGTTTCAGTTTGGCTCTACAATCCAAAACCCTGAACCTGGCTGCAGATGCCACCGATGTTGCCATGGCCATTTATTCAGGCCTGTATAATGTCGGTATTGGCGGAGGAGCTTTGCTTGGCAGTATAGTCACGCTTCAGATTGGACTATCGAGCATTGGCTGGGCCGGAGCAGGGCTGGCGATCCTTGGATTTCTGCTTAGTCTTTATTTGGTTCAGCGCCTAGACTTTTTGCCCAAAGCCGCTGATTAAACGCTGCTTTTTGTAAAATAATTTGTGATTATGCATAAAATCTGTCATGCTCATCTGATATTGAGCAATTGCTCAAACAGAATTGAGTTTGAACAAGGGGAGTAGCCTCCTCCAAACGTTTAAGAATGAAATTTCAGTTTTTAAACGTGTCAGAATATCGTCATTACACTTTGCAAAAAGTCGGTATCTGAGCATCTTTAGGTCACACTTGATATAAAAAAGTGAAACACTAAGATGTAGGCAAGACCTTGATCATGTTGTTATAGATGTTTTTCATCTGGCAGCTGGTCAAGGTTTTTTTATGGCCAGTCGTCCGATGTGGAGAATTCACATGGAAACAATTGGTACGCTCTGGCTGTATCTTGTCTTTTTCGCAATTGTCGCCGTCATGCTGGTGATCGATTTTGTCGGCTTTAAACATCAGCATGGTGAGGAAGTAAAAGTCCGTACCGCTGCCTACTGGAGTATCGCCTGGGTCAGTGTCGCGACTTTATTTGGTGGTGGATTATGGCTGTATCTGGAGCAGACTGCAGGTGCGGCAATTGCCAATACCAAGGTCATGGAATACTTTGCCGGTTATCTGCTGGAAAAATCCTTGGCAATTGATAATGTCTTTGTCTGGCTGATGATCTTTGCCGCCTTTGCCATTCCACCAGCGCTACAACGTAAATTGCTGTTATATGGTGTACTGGGTGCAATTGTGCTCAGAACAATCTTTATTTTTATTGGTGCCTGGTTTGTACAGGAATTCTCCTGGATTCTGTATCTCTTCGGTGCGTTCCTGGTGTATACCGGCTTCAAATTCCTGCGTGGTCAGCATGAAGAAGACAGCAATATTGAAGATATGGCCATTCTGAAATGGCTACGTAAACATATGCGTATCACCCCGCAACTTCAGGGCGATAAATTCTTTGTCCGTCAAAATGGTTTGCTTTGGGCAACGCCGTTATTCTTGGTGCTGATTCTGGTCGAAGCCTCTGATGTGATCTTCGCAGTCGATTCTATTCCTGCTATTTTTGCTGTCACCACCGACCCCTTCATTGTGCTTACTGCGAACCTGATGGCAATTTTAGGCCTGCGTGCCATGTTCTTCCTGCTCTCAGGTGCAGCCTCAAAAATGCATTATCTGCCTTATGGCCTAGGTTTGATTCTGGTCTTTATCGGCTTTAAGATGCTGATGCTGGATGTATTCCATATGCCGATCTGGATTTCACTGAGCTTTATTGTAATTGTCTTGACGGTGACTGCGATTTTGTCGATTCGTCATAGCAAGAAACATAACGAAACTACGCTGTAAAGCTAATCATAAAAAAAGCCTGCTGATGC
>NZ_DFDO01000151.1:0-6909 GCF_002367915.1 Acinetobacter sp. UBA3025 | reverse complement strand
GCGTTCAGCGGATGCTTACGACACATATAAGACATTTTTACAAAGGAAAGAATTTTTTAAGAAAAATTCAAAATTTGAAAAATATGGTCTGACTTGTTACCCAAAAAAAGTGGCTGATAATTTCTATGGTTGTTATGGGAAATCCAAAGAACAGAATGTTGCTGGTGTTTTATTGGATGTAGTTGCTTTAGAAAATACGGTAGATAATCGATTTGTTCAAATTAGAGGAGAGAGTTATGAGCCCAATAAATATGGCGGTATATGGGTTCAGTGGGAAACGAATTTAAATAATTGGGACAAATGGCAAGAGATAGATAGTGCAATTTGGCGCTTATTAGGTACATGGAACTCTGCTCCATCACCTCAAAAACTAACTAAATAGTTCCCCATTTAACATAATGGCTGTTATACGCAATAAAAAAACCTGGGCACCAACCCAGGTCTAAAATTTAAAAAACAGATAAATATCAGTGCAATAAACTCATTTTTCTAATTTCGCATAACGCGTATTATGTTAATTTTAGGAAAGCTCACTAATCATCAAATTAAAAATATAAGAGAGACTTATGGACTCATATCTTAATTCAGGGGCTGGTTTTCCTGCTGGAACACGTATAAATACAGACAAAGGTTTAATCGCCATTCAGAACATTAAAGTCGGAGATTTAGTACTGTCAAAGCCAAAAAATGGTGACGGAGAGTTATGCTATAAACCTGTTATAAGAATATCTACTTGTGAGAATAGTGAGATTTGGGAGCTAACCTATTTCCAAATTAAAGCAAATACAGATTTATCAAAATTAAATAAAAGCAAATTATTGCAACTTTCTCGCAAAGGAAAAATGGTCAGTAATATGCTGAGGTCTAATCAGACATTCTGGGTTAAGAATATTGGATGGACGCGCTTGGATGAGTTGAAGAACGGTCAAGCTATAGAAACATCTGATCAAGAAATCATTGGTCTTGTTTTTATGGTGAATCCATTACGAAAAACAAGTATGGAAAATGTGGCTGGAAGTTACCATCCTAGCAATATATTTAATGCGGATAAAAAAGGTTTTGATATTGAAAATGTTGAATATTTTACTTTTATCAAATATGGCTTAGAAGGACCTATCGAATGTATAGGTGATGATAATGTACCTAGTCCAATATGTGTTAATGGTGAAAGTGTTCACGTTCTCTCAGAGACATTCCGATTAAAAACTTACAGCTTTGACGTTGAGGATGATTATACTTGCTTTATTACGAAGCTAGGATTGTGGGTTAATAATACTGCCTATAAATAATATAAGAAATAAATTACTAATTTTCTTATTTAACATAATGGTGGTTATACGCAATAAAAAAACCTGAGCACCAACCCAGGTCTAAAATTTAAAAAACAGATAAATATCAGTGCAATAAACTCATTTTTCTAATTTCGCATAACGTGTATTATGTTAATTTTAGGGAAATTTAAGAATCTCTATGCAATGGTTTATTCAATATTCTTTGATTTCTTATCTTTTAGGCTAATCAGAAATAGCCAATAACATAAGCCAGGAAATAGAGCCATAAAGATAGTCCATGTATCTGTATACATCTTCCACCACTCTTTCGAAATTTCTCCTGTGTGACTCCATCCAAAAAGAATAAAAAATGGAGTAGCAATAATTATAGAGGCAATACAGATAGTTAATAAATTAAGACTGTTATAACGATTTAAAAGAATTGAGAATATGAAGCTGAAAGGTACAGTCAAAATACAATAAGCCAAGTAGACAAGACCGTGCCCTACAAGAACCACTAAAATCGAGTATAGGCTGTATTCCTGATTCATTACGATAAACAGGACTGCTGTGAAAAAAAGTAGTGGTAAAGGAGAAAGTAAGAGAGCTTTTACTATTTTTTCATTTGAGTATTTCACTAATTTAATTCTCTTATCTACTCAATAAACAATAATACTATAACGATTTTATTGGAGGTTTTTTGATTCTATTTAACATAATGGCTATTATGCAAAGTCGACTTGTAATGCAATTTGCATTACACTATTCCTAGTACATTAAATACTTGGGAAATATGATGGCTACTGTTAACTTCAGGATCGATGAAGCCCTTAAAGAAAAATCTTATTCAATCCTTAAAGAGCAAGGTATTGCACCTACGGATTTCTTCACTAGTATTCTTGAGTATGTTGCTACGACTGGGAAACTGCCTGTCAAAAAAGCTTTGCTTTCGGAAGAAGATGAAGAATTATTAGCTCTTGTCCGTAAGCGCATTAATGATCCTAAAGAGATGTTTGAGGAAGTCACATTAGATGACTTATAAGCTTTTACGTCACAAGGACTTTACAGCAGAATGGGAAAAACTCCCTGTTGCTATACGAGATCAATTTAAAAAGAAACTAGCCAAAGTCATAGAGCAGCCACATATTCCAAAGAATATGCTTAGAGGCGATCTTGCAGGTTGCTATAAAATCAAATTATTAAAAGCTGGTGTCCGACTTGTCTATCAAGTTAAAGATGATCAGGTAGTTATCCTGCTCATTACCGTCGGAAAACGAGCTCATAGCATAGTTTATGACGAAGCGAAAAAGCGAATTAAAGACTAAAAATGGGAGCTTATAGCTCCCATTTTTGCCTTCGTATAAGGTGTATTATGTTAATTTTAGGAAATCTAAATACCCTTTTGATTCATACTTCTTTAAAAACTTTTTTTCTAAGCCATAGCGAAACTGTCACTAAGGCAATCAATACAGGCACTTCAACAAGCGGTCCAATCACTGTTGTGAAAGCTACAGGTGAAGCTAATCCAAAAGTGGCAATCGCTACAGCCAGTGCTAATTCAAAATTATTGCCTGCCGCAGTAAAGGAAATAGCAGTCGTTTTAGGGTAATCGTTACCCATCCACTTACTCATAAAGAAGCTGATGAAGAACATTGCAACAAAATAGATCGTCAAAGGAATAGCGATTCTAAGCACGTCTAGAGGAAGGCTAATCACTTCACCACCTTTAAGACTGAACATTGCTACAATCGTGAATAAAAGCGCAATAAGGCTGATTGGGCTAATCTTTGGAATAAACTTAGTTTGATACCAATCCAAACCTTTCTGTTTGACTAAAATCAGCCGGGTTAAAAAACCAAGTAAGAATGGAATACCTAGATAAACCAGAACAGCATGGGTAATGGTCCAAAAGCTTACATCAATGATTTGTGCTTCTACCCCAAAGAATGGCGGTAAGAAGGTCAAGAACAACCAAGCATAAGTACTAAAGAACAAGATCTGGAAGATACTGTTAAACGCAACCAAGGCAGCAACATATTGATTATCCCCACATGCCAAACCATTCCAGACGAGGACCATCGCAATACATCGAGCTAAGCCTATGAGAATTAGGCCAGTCATATATTCAGGATAGGCGTGCAGAAAAATAATGGCCAAGCCAAACATTAAGCAAGGTGCAATGACCCAGTTCTGAATAAGAGATAATGTAAGGGTACGCTTATCCTCAAAGACTTTAGGCAAGGTTGCATAGTCAACTTTGGCAAGTGGTGGATACATCATCAAAATAAGCCCTATTGCGATAGGGATATTCACTGAATTAATGCTTAATTGATCTAATACAACAGATGTTTGAGGGAAAAACACCCCAATACCTACGCCTAATGCCATGGCAATGAAAATCCATAGAGTTAGGTTTCGATCTAAGAATGAGAGCTTTGATGCGGACATTGAATTACTCGCATTGCATAGAGATAGATAAGTTGCTCGTAGATTTATTTAATACTTCAGCATTCAAAACACTGAACACTGCATTTACCCATTCTGGTAAATCAGGATTTAATCGGTAATACACCCATTGTCCCTTGCGCTCATCTAGCAAAATTGAAAGGTTACGAAGTAAAGCCAAGTGACGAGAAATTTTAGGTTGGCTCAGTTGTAATATTTCTGTGATTTCACAAACACATACATTTTGTCTTTCTAAAATAATTTTTAAAATATCTAGACGTGTCGGGTCAGATAGGCATTTAAAGAAATCTGCTTGATCCATAATCTATACTCTAATATATGCTATTGCGAATATACGCATATCCATATATAAATGCAATATTATGAAGTCCTGAGTAAGTCCAATGTCATCAAAAGTTAAGATCTATCATAATCCAGCGTGCGGAACATCAAGAAATACACTGGCGCTAATTCGAAATACCGGAGAAGAACCTGAAGTTATTGAGTATCTTCTCAACCCTCCAAGTAAAAGTGAACTCATTAATTTAATTGAGAAATCAGGTCTTTCTGTACGTGAAGCTATTCGCAAAAACGTGGAACCTTTTGAAACGCTCAAGTTGGATCAGCAACACTGGACAGATGAGCAGCTTATTCAGTTTATGCTGGAGTATCCAATTTTAATTAACCGTCCATTTGTTGTGACTGAACTGGGGGTAAAACTATGTAGACCATCTGAACTCGTTTTAGATATTTTGTCTGCACCTCAATTAGGAGCTTTTACCAAAGAAGATGGTGAAATAATCATCGATGAAAATGGTAAGCGGATTAAATAAATCCGCCTCATTTAACATAATGGCGGTTATACGCAATACACTTGTATATTAATACAAATATCAACTACTTAAAAATTTAGTCATGACTAAAAAATCAGCAAAAAGCCGATTTTGAAACAAGTCGGCTTTTTTATGAGCAGTTTTGATAGTTCTTGCCAATAAATTTGTTTAAAAAGTAGTCGATTTTGCGATTTTTTAAATTTTATCAATGCTTGAATGCTTAAAATTATCCACATTTTTTGTGGATAAAATTTAGGCTATTTTGTACGCTCTGGCGTACATAAATCTCGGCCCTTTGCGGCTACCTGGGACAGTGGAATTTTCCTATGATGAACTCATCGGGAACAGGAAGTTCCATACAAGAATAACAAGAGATAAGCACAAGGACTGTAAGGTACGACAGGAGTTATACCGAGCGAACCAATACGAAAAACCCCGGCAGGATGCCGGGGTTTTTTATTGTTTATCCTTTCTCATTTGCAAAAACAAGCATAATGCCCTTAAAATATAGACTATAATCTATATTTTGGTTGTGGTATGTGGACAGTCATTACGACAGATCTATTTAATCAGTGGCTTGAACAGCAAGATGAATCGACACAAGAGAAGGTCCTAGCTGCCCTGGTTGTTCTACAGCAGCAGGGACCGAGTTTTGGCCGTCCTTTAGTAGATACTGTGTATGAGTCTAAATTTACCAATATGAAAGAACTGCGTGTTCAACATCGCGGTAGACCCTTAAGATCTTTTTTCGCATTTGATCCCTTACGACAGGCTATTGTTCTATGTATTGCTGATAAAGGCGGTAAAAAGCGTTTTTATAAAGACATGCTGGATATTGCAGATGAACAATACTAACTTCATCTCACCACCCTAGGAGATAAATCTAATGGCTAAGACTCTGCAAGAATTGTTAGCTAGCCGCTCTCCAGAGAGCCAAGCCCGTATTCAAAAAATGGCAGATGAATTACTGCTAGAAAATCAGCTTCATCTTATTCGTGAAGAACTCGAAATTTCTCAAAAAGAGCTTGCTGAAACTTTGGGAATAAAACAGCCATCGCTTTCAGCAATAGAAAATCGTGGCAATGATCTTAAGATTTCAACCATGAAAAAGTATGTTGAGGCAATGGGTGGGAAGCTCCGTATTGATGTAGAGCTTCCAACAGGAAAACATATAGGATTCAACGTTTAACAATAAAAATGGGAGCTATAGGCTCCCATTTTTAGATTCGTATAACGTCTATTATGTTAATTTTATGAAATTTAAACATTTACCTTATAATTTAACTGTAGTTCATCCGCATTTTCCCCTCTAATTCCCCAGTTTTCTTTAGGAGTTTCAAATATAGTTATCTCAACATCATTTGAATCAATACCGCATAGATTGTTTATATTTTCGAATAGAGTCTTAATAAATGCTTTTTTAGTCTCTTTTGTTCGTCCATCGAACATGGAAATTTCAATAATTATATAAGATGCACTGCGGTCTGCTGGATATATAAAATTTTTGGATTCTAGTGGAATAAAACGTTGAAACCTTTTTTCTTCAGGGTATTTTAATTCTTTAACTAAAGCCTGATGGATAGCTTTACTTAAATTATCACGATGTAATTCTATAGTTTCATCTAAAGCATAAATTTTTATCTGAGACATTACTTTCTCTAAATTAAAACCCTAATTTTAGCTTAATCTCCCCCTCCCATTTAAGATAATGGCTGTTATACGAAATGAAAAAACCTAGACTCTGGTCTAGGCTTAAAATTTAAAAAATGAATAGCTACCGATTTTGTAGACACCTTTTAGTTAGATAAAAAAGCAATTTTTTTGATCTTTAAAGAATGAGGATATAAGCTGTTTAAAACTTAATTCTAATTGGTTAATAGGTGAAAAATGAAATTAGCAGAAGCTCTCTTACTTCGAAGTGATCAACAAAAAAAAATTATTTCACTAAAACAACGTATCAATGCAAATGTATTGGTACAAGATGGTGATCAACCATCTGAAGATCCAAATGAACTACTAAAACAAGTATTTTCTTTAATTCAAGAATTTCAAAAATTAAGTTATGCAATTCATAAAACTAATGCTTTAACAAAATTAGATGATGGCCGTTCTCTACTTGCTTTATTGACTTTGCGTGATGAATTTGTAGAACAGCACAAAACCCTAACTGCAGCAATAAGTAATACATCTCGTGAATCTGATCGTTATAGTACGCGGGAAATAAAGTGGCATAAAGTTATTCCAGTTTCATCATTACAAAAACAAGCTGATGATATTAGTCTTAAATTACGTGATTTAAACGTGTTAATTCAGTCGAATAATTGGAAAATTGATTTGATTGTAAGCATCCGCTGAACGCC
>NZ_DFDO01000154.1:0-8353 GCF_002367915.1 Acinetobacter sp. UBA3025 | reverse complement strand
CGAGAACGGAATCGACCAGCTTTCATACAGGGCTGCCAGACACAGGAACACGATCAACAGTGAAAGCGCGTACAAGAATGGTGCTTGTGCGCCAGACTCACGTTCTTCCAGAGACAGACCAGTCCATTCATAGTCGAAACCTTGCAAGCCCATTTCTGGTAATTTCGCCACGATTTCTTCCATGGCCACCATTGCATCGCCCGAGCTGATACCCGGAGCAGGTGTACCCTGAATGTTCATGGACGATACGCCGTTATAACGCTCAAGACGTGGTGAACCGTAGGTCCATTCGCCTGTGGCAAACGCCGAGAATGGCACCATTTCACCGCGGTTATTACGCACATACCATTGGTCCAGATCTTCCGGCATCATCCGCGAGCCAGCTTCACCCTGAACATAGACTTTCTTGACACGACCGCGATCAATGAAGTCATTGATATACGAACCGCCCCAAGCAATACCCATGGTGCTGTTAATTTCAGCAACACTCACGCCCAATGCACCGGCTTGTGCATGATCGACAATGACACGGTACTGTGGAGTATCTTCCTGACCATTCGGACGCACACCAGCGAGACGCGAGTCTTGTGCTGCTAGACCGAGGATCGTATTACGTGCTGCCAGAAGTTGCTCATGACTTTGACCACTTGCAGCTTTGAGCTGTAAGTTAAAGCCAGCCGATACACCAAGTTCAGGCATCGCAGGAAGCTGCAATGGCATGATATAAGATGCATCTCTGACAATCATGTTCAACGCCATACCACGTTGAATAATGGCACCGACTTGAGCTTCCGGACTGTTACGCTCTGACCAGTCTTTCAGTTTAATAAACGCTAGGCCTGCGTTTTGACCCACACCGGTAAAGGAGAAACCTGCCACACTAAACACGGACTCGACATGCTCTTTCTCGTTTTCCAAGAAATAATTCGTCATGGTGTTAACCACGTTGTCAGTACGTTCCAGTGTTGCATTTGGTGGTAACTGAACCAGCGTCATAACGACACCTTGGTCTTCATCCGGTAAGAACGAAGAAGGCAGTTTCTGGAATAACAGCACAATAATACCCAGTACCACGGCATACACCACGCCTGAGAAAATCTTGCTGTGAGTCATACGGTTGACGCCGCCCTGATATTTCACAGAAACCTTGTCAAAACTGCTATTAAACCAGCGGAAGAAACGCGCAAATATACCATTACTTTGCGGCTTGTTCGGATCATGCTGTTTCAGCAGGGTCGCACATAGGGCAGGGGTAAAGGTTAATGCCACTATCAGCGACAAGACCATTGCTGTGACCAGCGTAATCGAGAACTGACGATAAATAACCCCGGTGGTTCCACCGAAGAAAGCCATTGGAACGAATACTGCCGATAGCACCGAGGTAATACCAATCAGTGCACCAGAAATCTGTTTCATCGACTTTTCAGTTGCAGAAACCGGATCCAGATGCTCTTCCACCATGACCCGTTCGACGTTCTCGACCACAACAATCGCGTCATCGACCAGAAGACCAATCGCCAGTACCATGGCAAACATGGTTAGGGTATTAATCGAGAAGCCGAAGACATTAATCACGGCAAAGGTACCCAATACCACGACTGGAACTGCCATGGTTGGAATAATGGTAGCACGCCAGTTCTGCAGGAACAGGAACATGACCAGGAACACTAGAATAATTGCTTCGATCAGGGTTTTAACTACACTCTTGATCGACAGTTCAATAAATGGCGTGGTGTCAAAAGCCAGTTGGTCGACCATGCCTTGCGGATAGTTCGGACGTAACTGCTCTAAGCGTTCTTCTACTGCTTGGGCTGTATCAAGTGCGTTAGCACCAGTGGCAAGTTTAATTGCCACACCACCAGCCGGTTTACCGTTAAACTTCGAATCAAACTGATAGTTATCTGCACCGAGTTCAACCCGTGCAACATCACCCAGACGGACTTGCGCGCCCGAAGTGGCATTTTTCAGGAAGATATTGCTGAACTGTTCTGGAGTTTGCAGCAGGCTTTGTGCGGTGACAGTCGCATTCAGGACTTGTCCTTCAACAGCTGGTGCACCACCGAGCTGACCCACAGCGACCTGAGCATTTTGGGTACGAATGGCAGTCGCAATATCACTTGGCGTGACTTGCAGGCTCGCCATTTTGGCTGGATCAAGCCAGATTCGCATAGCATAAGAACCACCAAAGACCTGAACTTCACCCACCCCAGCCACACGGCTTAAAGGTTCAGAAATGTTCGAATTCACATAGTCTTTGATGTCATCGGCGGTCATGCTGCCATCAGGTGAATAGAAAGCCAATACCTGCAGGAAGCTGGCACCTGATTTGGTAACACGCACACCCTGACGCTGTACATCTTCAGGAAGAAGTGCAGTCGCAGACTGTAATTTGTTTTGAACCTGAACCTGTGCGATATCAGGATCGACACCCTGTTCAAAGTTCAAGGAAATAGATGAAGAACCGTTACCCGCACTGTTAGATGAGATATAACGCAGACCATCCAGACCATTCATTTGCTGCTCGATGATCTGCGTTACTGTATTTTCGACCGTTTCAGCAGATGCCCCTGGATAAGTCGCAGAAATCGTGACTGTAGGCGGAGCAATGGTCGGATACTGGGCAATCGGCATTTTGGTCAGGGTCAAAATACCTGCCAGCATGATGACCAGTGCAATCACCCAGGCAAAGATAGGACGATGAATAAAAAATTGAGCCATAAACCTTACTCCTTATGCTTTGGCAGCAGGTTTTTGTTCAGATTGTTCTTTTGCATCATCCGCTTTTTGCGCTGCACCAGGTTGTTGGGCAGCAGGTTGTGCAGCACCTTGTGGCGCAGCAGCTTGAGGTTGATAAGGTTTTGGTACAACTTGCTGTTCAGGTTTTACTTTCGCAATACCATCTACAATTACTTTATCGCCTGGATTCAGACCTTCGGTCACAATCCAGTTGCTGCCTTGGGAACCAACGGTGGTCACTGGACGTGGCGTCACTTTATTGTCAGCACCGACCAGCATCGCCATCGCCTGACCTGTTGGGGTACGGGTCAAAGCTGCTTGCGGAATCAGGAAAGCATTCGGTACTTCACCCTGTACGATTTGCGCAGTGGCAAACATACCTGGAAGAAGCAGGTGATTTTTGTTCGGGAATACCGCACGTAAAGTCACGGTACCTGTTTCCGGGTTCACGCTAGCATCAGAGAATGCAAGACGGCCTTCAACCGGGTAGATACTGCCATCTTCAAGCTTCAACTTGACTTTGGTATTGTTAGAGCTGTTCAAGCTGCCTTGATTAAGCTGTTGACGTAAACGTAAAAGCTCGGCACTTGACTGGTTGATATCTACATAGATTGGATCTAGACGCTGAATCGTTACCAATGGCTCTGGCTGATTCGCTGTCACCAAGGCACCCGCTGTCACAGACGAACGGTTGGTCTGGCCCGAAATCGGAGCACGTACAGTCGAATAGCCTAGGTTGATTTCTGCATTACGCAAAGTTGCGCGATTGGCATTCAAATCAGCTTCAGCCAGTTTGACCTGTGCCGCGATGTCATCATATTCCTGTTTGGAAATGGCATTGGTACCGACCAGTTGACGGTAACGGCCTTCCTTCACACGCAATACGCCCAGATTGGCTTCAGCACGGGCAATCGCTGCACGGGCATTGTCTACTGTAGTGCGGTTGGTACTTGAATCGATTTCATACAAGGCCTGACCTTCACGCACATAGCTGCCTTCCGTGAACAAGCGTTTAAGCACCACGCCACTGGCTTGTGGACGTACGTCTGAAATTTCAAATGCTGTTGTACGACCTGAGAGCTCTACAGACTGCTCTACACTTTGCGGTTGTGCAACAAGAACACCGACTTCAGTCGGTGGCATTTGTTGTTGAGCACCAGCTTGCTGGCCCTCTTTAGGATCTTTGCTACAACCAACAAGTGCAAGACTTGTTGCCAATGCGCAAGCAGTCAGGGCAGGTGCCCAAAGCTTTGCAGACATCATTATTCCACCTCTAATTAGATTTATATCTAAATTTTCTTATTTGTGAGCCGCGCAATATCTGATCCAGACCATATACCACAACGAAATCCAAATAAAACTGATACTCCAGCCGGATATGACATCTGAAGGAAAATGTACGCCCAGATAAACTCTTGAGATCCCCATCATCAGCATCCATACCACTGCACCGATCACGATGAGGGTATAACGGGAATGTTGCCGATGGATGTAAATTGCCAAACAAGCCAGACAAGCCGCATATAGACTATGGGCACTTGGAAAGGAACTTCCAAAGCTTTCAACCAGATGCAAGGATTCTGGTGGTCGGGGTCGGGCAATTGCAAATTTCAACAGCCAAGCTAGGAGAATTCCTCCGATAATTCCGATACATATAAAAATTGCGTTTGTATACTTTTTATACCACAGCGATGCAATACACAATAGCGTGGATAAAAATAATACAAATGGCATGCCACCTATTAAGGATAAGGACTGAGTAATTTGATTCCAAAACTCGGTGCGATACAGACTCATCCATTCCACAGCTTGCAAGTCGAGCTCGTTTAAAGCGGGAATATTCAGGATGAACACACTGAAAATTAAAAATAAAATACCGACAAAAAGTAACAAGTAATGCATGCCAAAAATCCTTGTCCTTTTAACCGTTCGCAGATCGGCCAATTGTCTAAAGCAAAGTGTACTTGTCAGTACACTTTTTTTCAAGTGTGCGTATTTTATGCGAATTACATTTTTTTCGTAAGGAATTTGTTGCTAAATATACTGTAATTATCTCAGTTTTGGGTTTTTGTCGATGTATGATTTTCGTCAATTTCAATGCTTTGCTTGGGTGGCCAGAAGAAATCACTAGGTCGGGTCAGGAAGTGCGTCATGACCAGTTTTGCCAAAGGTTTCCACTGTTCAAAACGCACCCGGCGTGCGCGTAAGGCTACAATAATCGTCAGAGTGAAACTGACAAACAAGTTGGTCAGGCCAATGAGTAACACACCCAGAAAAGACACTACGATCAAGCCGATATCGGGACCATTGATCGTAATTAGACCCTGAATAAAGTTGGCAGAGGCAAAGGCGATATGGCGAATATCCAGTGGCAGACCGAGAATAAAACCAATGGTGCCCATACTGCCGAGCATGATCCCGAAAATAAAATTACCCGCCAGTGCACCCAGATTACGTTCGATATAGTCAGCAAAACGGTAAAGACGCTCTTGCCCCATCAGCTGCGATAAATGCACATGGGCTTTCAGTCGCGGGCCGACTTTGCGATAAACGGCCATATTGTCAAAATAACCGGCCAATAATCCGGACAGGAATAAACATACTCCGGCAATCGCTGCATGTGGAATCGCCAATGAAGTAAACGGATTCAGGTCATGCAGGGTTTTGGCCGCCTTGGCATGATTCATTAAAGGTTCATGCAGCGCAAAATCCCACAGCAGGGTAATCAATGCTGCTACGGGAATTGCAATAGAAATATTGCCCAAAATGGCGACAAACTGGGTGCGGATGATATTTACAATCAGCGCAGCCAGCTCGGCAATCTGAGCCATTTTCGAGCCTTTACGCTGCTGTACGGTAGCCGCCAGTGCAGCGGCAGTCATCGCCGGCTGTTTGGTTGCCACGGTAAAATGCAGCACATGAATCAGCATAAAGCCCAGCGAATAGTTCATGCTATAGCTAAAGGCCTGCATCAAAGGGGCCATGGTGAGGCGTGTCATCAGAACTTTTAAGGTGGCCATTGTCGCGATGATGGCACCAGCACCTGCAGCCGATTTGTACATGGCCAGAAAGCCTTGCTTGTCGGTACTTACATAATGTTCACCGGTCTTGCTGGCATTTTCAGTCACTTGTAAAGCCAAAAGTTCACTATTGGTGGCCAGCAGGGCCCGCACACTGCGTTCACTATAAATTGCTTCAGTAATGTCCGCCATAAACAGGCCAATGGATTGATAACGCAGATCATCGTCATCCATGACCATATTCAGCAGAATTTCGACCCGTTCCAGACACTGTTCCAGCAGTGCCAGCATATAGGTCAGGCTGACACTGACACCAGTCCGCTTGGTAGAACGGCGAATCTTGGCCACGACATCATGACATTGTTCCAGCATCACCAGTGCTTGTGAGGCATCCGGTGGGGTAATCGAATCGACTAGGGTGACTGTGTTGTAACGTTTTTTATATTCCTGAATAAACTCGTTAATCTCACGATTCTGTACCAGAAAGGGAGATTCATATTCCATCAGTTCAGGCTGGGCATTAATAAATTCAGGGTGCAGACCAATACCACTGATCCGGTAAGACAAAATGGTCAGTGCCTTGATCAGTTGATCTTTGATTCGGGTTTTTTCAGGCTGATTGGAATGTCCCTGATTCAGGACTGCAAATAAACGTTGCCAGTCATCTTCATCAAAATAGTCTAGCCAGTATTTATCAGTACGTTGATAAAAAACCTTGCGGAATAATTCCTGGAGTTGCTGATGGTCGGGAATCAGCGGTAAGACATGCGCGCCAAGGCGCTGATTCAGCTGGTTCCAGAACCCATCCAGAGACAAAATACCGGTATCGGAAAACAGACCGGTTTGTTTATAGCGGTTAATGATCCGCAGGGTAAAGGTTTGAAGCGTGGCAACCGCATTCGGGGTGAGTAATAAAGCCCGGATAAATGCATTGAATTTCGCTTCGATCTCTTCGGTATTTCTGCTGTCTTCTGGGCGTATACGTTCTACAAGTTGGATGAGCAGATTCTCATCCAGCACCGCTTGTGGTTGTTCAAGCTGATGCTGCATGCTTTGAAAAATATCAAGAAAATTAATATGCATAGGCGAGATAAGCGGCTATTGAATCCGGTGAAGAGCCAGTTTGGCCAGATTAACGAGGGCCTGACGATACTCTGAATCGGGTAATGCATTCAAGGCTTGAATTGCAATTTCTGTTTCTTCAGTTGCACGCTGGCGGCAATAATCCAAGGCGCCAGAATCATTTACGATCTTGATCACTTCTGCCAAATGATCTGTTCCGCCCGTTGCAATACTGCGACGAATAATTTCATGTGATTCACCTGTAGTATTTTTCATGGCAGCAATCAATGGCAGGGTCGGTTTACCTTCCATCAGGTCATCACCGATGTTTTTTCCTAAGGTTTCAGCATCAGATGTATAGTCCAGAATGTCATCAATAATCTGGAAAGCATTACCGAAGTGACCGGCGAATTTACGTAACGGTTCACGGAACTCAGTCTTGTCGGAAAGAATAGCTGCGCCTTCGGTCGCCAGTTCAAACAGGCGAGAAGTCTTGCCATGAATAATACTTAAATAGGTTTCTTCTGAGGTTTCTGGCTGATGTTGCGATTGTAGTTGCAGAACTTCGCCTTCGGCAATTTCGCAGGTACCCGTAGAGAAGTCTTTGAGCAGGGTCATATTGTTAAGATCGACCAGCAAATCAAAGGCACGCGAAATCAGGAAATCACCCACTAAAACCGCAGTTTGGTTATTCCAGGTAGCATTTGCAGTCGGGCGACCACGACGCAAACCTGATTCATCGACGACATCATCATGAACTAAAGTTGCCGTATGCAACATTTCGATAATGGCGGCCAGTTTGCGATGCTGTTCCAGTTCCACGGCACCACAGGCTTTCGCTGCCAACAGGCACATGATGGGGCGCATACGCTTGCCGCCAGCTTCAACGACATGCTTGCTGACCGCCATCACCAGTGCCACTTTTGAGGTAATTCCTTCGTTAATGAATGTGTCCATCGCAGCAAAGTCGTTAGCAACAGGAGCGAGAATATCTTGCTTAAAGTCGATGGCCATGTGAAAGAAAACCTCTAGTTTGGTAAATCGCAGCGGGTAGTTTAACAATTTATAACATGAGTGAAAGCTAAGAAAAGCACAAACTCCACTAAAAATCAGCTTTTTATAGCACTTATTCGAGTTTAGCCTAAATTTTGACATTTAAAAAATGAACAATATCTTTCCGCTAAAGTTTTTTTCTAAACCTTCTCAGGTAGTCGGAAAACTCGGAATTGAGCAGCGTTTTTTAGTCAGTATATCCGGTATTAATATTTGATTTTGAATGAATAATTTAATGATTTATAGGCTTTGTAATGGAGTTCATGATTATTTCCTTAAAATGGCTTGTTGTTTCTTATAATATCCCTTAAAATCTTTGCCCTTGTATAACCCCCAGTGGCGCGCGTTTTAAGATCGATATATTCCTTTATCGGCACGTCGACACGGGCATGTTTGGAGTACATTATGTACGCAGTAATCCAAAGCGGTGGTAAACAGCACCGTGTAGTTGAGGGTGAAACCCTTAAAGTTGAATTATTGAA
>NZ_DFDO01000155.1:0-2772 GCF_002367915.1 Acinetobacter sp. UBA3025 | reverse complement strand
TTTAAATCAGCCGGGTACAGGGTTGTCGGGTGGTCAGCAGCAGCGTTTATGTATTGCACGGACGATTGCCGTTTCTCCTGAAGTGATTCTGATGGATGAACCTTGTTCAGCACTTGATCCGATTGCAACAGCCAAAGTTGAAGAACTGATCTCCGAGCTTTCAACCCAATACACCATTGCTATTGTGACTCACTCCATGCAGCAGGCAGCGCGAGTCTCTGATCGGACTGCTTATTTCCATTTAGGTGATCTGATCGAAGTCAACTCGACCGAGAAAGTCTTTACCCAGCCAGATCATCAGCTCACTGAGGCCTATATTACCGGGCGTTTTGGTTAAGAAGTTTTATCTCAAGAAAGAAGGGCTAAAAAGCTCTTTTTTTTATATCCAAAAGTAACCAAAGAATAGAAGATATATCAATTGAATCAGTGAAATGTGGAAAAATAAACCGAATCCTATTGTGCCCTAAATTCTTATAGAATATGCCGTCTTTGACATGGCAGAGCTGTCAAAAGATAGATGTTAAGAAAAGGTTGCATCCGCTATGGAAACACTCAAAAAGATGTCAGTTTTTCTGATGCTGCTGATCGCATTAAGTTTAGGCATTGGTGGTTTGTGGCATCAATTACAAGGCGGCAGCATGTTTTATACACTGATTGGATTGCTGTATGGACTCAGTTTGAATTTCTATTTCAAAAAGCAGGAAAAAGCCTTATATACGAATTCTGCTGTATTGCTAGGAGTTATTATCTGGGCAGGTTATCAACATGGCATTAATTTTCTATAGTGCGAATTATTTTTGCCTTACTAAGACCATATGGATACTGCTCCGTTTCAGCAATTAAACAACAATATTCTATTGAAAAAAATTCATTTGACCTTATCTTAAAATAAAACCTATATAAATAATTGAGACCCGATTTTTATGTTATTTCATACCCCCAAATTACCCGCTGAAATCCGTATTAGTCATTTGAATGCGCGCATTAATGAGCAACGAAAAAAAATAGCGCAAACAACTTCATCTAAACTGGAACTTTTGCAATTGAGCCAGCAATTGTCAAAAGAAGCGCGTGCGCGTAAGAAAACTAACCAGAAAATCTATGTGCTCGATTTTAAAGGTGATATGGCTGCGTCTGCAGTAGAAAGCCTGCGTGAAGAAATTACCCTGATTCTATCTACAGCAAAAGCTGGTCGTGATCGTATCATTGTACGTTTAGAAAGTCCGGGTGGTATGGTACATGGTTATGGTCTTGCAGCTGCGCAACTGGTGCGCTTACGTGAAGCGGGTTTCCATGTGACCACCTGTGTCGATAAAGTGGCAGCCAGTGGCGGTTATATGATGGCGTGTATTGCAAATGAAGTGATTTCTGCGCCATTTGCGATTGTGGGTTCAATTGGGGTAGTGGCACAGGTACCGAACTTTAACCGTCTGCTGAAAGAAAACAAGATCGATTTTGAGCTTTATACTGCGGGTCAATACAAACGTACGGTGACCATGTTTGGTGAAAATACCGAAGAGGGTAAAACCAAGTTTGAAGAAGAATTGCAACAGACACATGCCTTGTTTAAACACTTCGTGGAAAAATATCGCCCACAGTTAAATGTTGAAAAAGTGGCAACGGGTGAACACTGGTATGGTCAGGATGCCCTAGACCTGAATCTGGTAGATAAACTGCAAACTTCTGATGAATATCTGCTAGGTCTTTTACCGCAACATGATGTGTATTTAATCCAGACCCGTAAAAAACCAACGCTGGGCGAAAAACTAGGTTTGCAAGCAGCACAAATTGCAGATTCTTTTATCCCTGCGATGATGAATAAAGTAGTAGATACGTTAACCAAAGCCAATTCAAATTTGGTTCAGATGCGCGATCCTAAACTTTAATTCATTATTCAGTTATGAATCTAAGAGCTCACTTCGGTGGGCTTTTTTATGATCTAAAATCAAACAATTGTGCTATAAATAACTGACTTATAGTGGTTTCTCATTTATATGCTCACGTTTCTTTTACTATTCGGCTTCTTCAGTATCATTTTTATTCCGATGCTATGTATGTTCTATTCTGAAGCGAAATTAACCACTGACGAATCGAAGAAAATTTTATTTTGGCTCAGCTTTCTTCCGGGCACTTCAATCTTTTTACTTTACGCATTTTTAAAGCCAGATGCTCCACCTGTTATTCCTTCGCAGGACTGTGGCGTGATTCAATTTTACCAATTCAATGCTCGTCGTGGTGGTTACTTTGAGCGTGTCAGCATCCGCTTTGATGGTGCTCAATATAATCGTCATCTATTTTTTGATAAGCATCTAAAGAAAATTCCTCAAGGTCAAAAAGCCTGCTTTGAATATTTAGATAAGTTCAAATATCCGCATTTGGCAGAATCTAAGCTGGTTAAATGGATTGAACCTTCATAAATATCAGCCATGGTTACTGCTCATCAGCTAAAATGAAGCATATTTCCATTAAGAGCAGAAAGATGACCGTGGCTGAAGCATTTTTAGCAATCCAAAATTGTTATTTTAACTATGAATTTGAGGAACTGAATTTAGCGGATGACTTCCCAGAAGAGTTGCCTGTTTCTCTACGTGGAATTATGTACAGACATGAGATTCAATATCCCGATGCCATCTATTATATTTATTACAGCGAGATATTGACGGGTAATGAATTGCAAAAAATGAAAGATGATTGGCAGCGATATTGCCCACTTCCATAATTTAAAATAAGAAAATATAAAATCTAAGTCTTTAATTTGTCTTGTCCTGAAAT
>NZ_DFDO01000279.1:8615-8994 GCF_002367915.1 Acinetobacter sp. UBA3025 | reverse complement strand
ATCATTTGTTTTTTAAAGATTTATTTTTAAATATTTAAATATAATGGCGGTTTAAGTTACTCTATATAAAGACGTTTTTTGCTATTCAAAAAATGTAATTTATTTGTAAAGTTACGTTAACTCAGACTTACGAAAAAAAAGTATTCTGGAAGATTTTAATAACCTATTTGCCGAAAGCATGGTTCATAATTTCTTTTAGTTTTTCAATGACGGATGATCAGATTGGATATCGCAGTAATTGGTAGTGGCATGGCTGGACTGGCTACTGCCAGAATTCTTCAGGACGCAGGACATCGCATTACTATTTTTGAAGCGCTTCAAGGTCGTGGCATGGACAGTCATAGTCTCGAATTTGAAGGAGGCCTCATTGACGCACCTT
>NZ_DFDO01000279.1:773-8533 GCF_002367915.1 Acinetobacter sp. UBA3025 | reverse complement strand
GTCAATGAGGCCTCATTGACGCACCTTTACGTGTGATGAATCCTTATCTGTGGAAAAATACCTTAAGTTTGGCGACTCATCTGGGCATTAAAACTTACCCGGTACGTACTTATATGGCCTGCAGTTGGCTGTTTGAAGACCGGGTAGAAACCTGGCTAACCACGTCACGTAGCCGGATTGGCAATATTCCGATTATCAATAACCGCAAAGGCATCCAGCAATATGGCTGGCGTCTGGTCAAAGGTCTGTTGCAACTCAAAACAGCCTTGGCAAAATTCTTTAAATCCAAAAATCAGGACATCAGCCTGGCAGAATTTATCAATCGCAATGAGATTGAAGAAGTGTTCTGGCATGGTGCGGTGATGCCGGTGCTGTATACCATCTGTACCTGTAACCCGAAAACTATTGGTGAATGGCCAGCCAAACCGCTATTGATTTTCCTGCGTCAGCTAACGGATGGTGATGCCTTGTTACGTATGCAGGGCGGTACTCCGGCTTTGGTAGACAAACTGATTGAAGGCATTCACATTGAAAGTGGTGCACCAATTGTCTCAGTGAAAGAGCAGGGCGACAAAGTACTGGTAGAAAATGCAGCGGGTCTGTCGAAAACCTTCGATCGCGTGGTGGTTGCGACACCAACCAATCATATTGATGAATTCCTGGATCATGAACAGTTTGGCCGTGATATCGAGCTGTTAAAGAAATTCAAATTTGAACAGGGTGAATTGGTCATTCACCGCGATAGCAGCGTGATGCCACCAAAGCGTAAGGACTGGGCTGTACTCAGCTATATGATGGATCGCAAGTTTACCCGTCAGCAATTTACGGTTTGGCTGAATGCGGTTGAACCGAGTCTGGTGGGTAAATCACCGGTATTCCAGACCTGGCGCCCTGTGACTGAGATTGATCCGAAAAAAGTGATTTCATCAGTGACCTTGACCCGTGCGGTAGTAGATGCCAATACCATCGCTCTCAATAAGGAATTACAGCATCGTCATCTGGAAATGAACCGTAAAGTGTTCTACTGCGGTTCGTGGTCATCGGATGGTTTGCCAATTCTGGAATCTGCTGTGACTTCTGCTATGAAAATTGCCGCAATTATGGGGGCGCCGTTGCCATTTGAAGGACTTAAACCTAAGATCGAGGTAGCACCCCAACTCGGTTATTGATTGATGCAATGGTTTCAGGCACTTCGTCAGCGTCTTCCTCAACATAAATATGCAATTGATGCATCGTTGCTGGGAGATCAGTCACAGTTGCCCTGGAGCAATCTGGGTTATTGGTGGGCAGGGCAGCAGAATTATGTAGCTGCCTGTCGAACTTTGGCCGACCGTTTGGCAGAAACGGTCGGTTTAAATTCAAAGGATAAATTGCTGGATCTGGGCTGTGGCCAGGGTGCCAGCCTGTTGCACTGGCAGCAACACTATCAGATGCAATATCTGGCCGGTGTGGAACTTCAGCCAGCTTGTGTGGCGAATATTCAACAGCATTTACCTGATCTCAATGCCATCTATCTGGCTTCTTTCCTGCGTTTAAAAGACATGCATTTTTCCCAGCGCTTTGATGTGGTGCTGTGTCTGGATGCTGCCTATCATAGTCCCGTTCCCGAACTTCTAGATCAGGTACGCAGTGTATTGAACGCCAATGCACGGATTGGCTTTCATCATCTGATCTTGTCGGAAAAATGGGACAGCTTGAATGCGCTGCAAAAGCGTAAATATCAGTTTCTGCTGAAATCCGCCGATGTCGATTTAAAAAACCTGATGTTGAAAAATGAGCTTTATCATTGTCTGGAACATTTTGAATTTAAGAATATTCAGATTGAAGATCTGTCCGAAGCGGTATTTTCAGGTTTTGCTAATTATGTAACGCAGAATTTAAATTCAAAGAACTTGAAACAAAAAGGCAAAAGACTGGATCAGTTTAAAATCCGGATGACGGCAAAGCTTTGTCGAAAGTTATATCAGGATGGGATCGTGCGATATGTACAGGTGACAGCGCAGGCGATCTGAGTATTCAAGGCAAAAGAACAGCTATATAAAAATACCAAGCCCAGAAACATCAAACCCTCACTAAAAAGCGAGGCTAAGAAAATGGTGCCGGCACACGGATTCGAACTGTGGACCTACTGATTACAAGTCAGTTGCTCTACCAACTGAGCTATGCCGGCGTTGTGGAGTGCATTCTACAGATTTTTCCTAAGGGCGCAAGCCAAAAAATAACCGTTCAATCTTATAACCAATTTTTTATTGCTGATCATTGAATCATCTTTACTCAGGCATCTACATTTAAATCATAAAATTGCCCACATCAGTGATATGGGCAAGGCTAAAGGTCTGATATTTAAAATCTATTACGAATGAGTTAAAAGGGAATTATCTGCTTTTGAGTATCCGATCCAGGTCTTGTGCGCATTCCTCTAAAGTAAAGGCCATATCAAACTGCATTTGAGGTTTGAGTTCTTGAGCGAGACTTCTCCACTGTTCAATTAGTTTTAGGGCTTTTTGAATCTTATGTTTGTTGACGTCTTTGGCAATGGTTGGGGTATAACCACCGCGTTTGGCATTTTTTATCTGTTTCATGTAGTTTGCGCTGTTATTCATGTCCACTCTCCGAATAGCAGTGTTTCCACTTTTTTCTAACCCAAATAAGGAAGACTCAAGCAATAACGTTTTCTATCTTTAGGTTTTTATTCTCCTTTTATCCTGTTTTGATTCCACCATAACATAGCGATGATGACAATTAAATTAAGCTATTTTTATGCCAGTTTTTGTCTCCATCATATAAATAAACTAAAAGAAGAACATAAAGTTAAGAAATTAATAAAAATGGATATATCATGGTTTTATCCAGAGAATTTATTTCAATATATCTCAACCTATATCCTTACATCTTTAAATCTATCAAAAGAAAAGGCAAGCAATACTCATCTCAAAAATAACCAGTAAAATGAATTATCCTTTTTCAATTCATCTGTCCAAGATGCTCACTTTTAAGGTTTTAGCCTATAAAAAAAGCCCAATATAAAATTGGGCTAGGGTTTAAGGCTCGACTTCTAGCGGATCACCATCTTCAGGACGAAGATGACATGTGCCATCATCCGCAGGATCTACACTTGATCCATCCTTGGTGATCGGATTGTACATTTCATCCTCTTTTTTATCGTCAGTGAACTCTTCATCTTCGAAATCCAGAGGCTCATTATCATCATCAAAATTTAGGGGCTTTTCATCATCTTTCATAGCGATCCATCATTTTTTACCAAGATAAGATCATGCTCGAATATTGCTAAGTGTTATTCAACAGCCATCCGGCATCATTTATGTAACTTGTATTGTTATTCTTTTATTTTTAACGCATCACCTCATAATTTAGGCAACAAAAAAGGCTTAAACCCTTAAGATTTAAGCCTTCTAATGCACCTTCTAAGACATCATGTGGCGACATGATAATGAATTTTGGCGGTGAGAGTGAGGAAGCTAGGTTTTATAATTAAGTATTTGAATGTTATAAATATTATTGACTATTTTCCCACAAAAACACCCTCAAACAAAATAATAATTGAGTTTTTTGATCAATTAGGTTGCGGGAATTATAATTAGATACATGATTACTCTTTAGTCCCAAAAGCTTAATTGATCAACGCTGATCATATTACACTACATTTCTGCCATTTCATCAGATATAATTTTTTCTATTGTTTCATAGGTTTGATGAGCTATTTGTTCAGCATGAGGCGTAGCTAAATCTGCTCCAACTTTATTAGGAATATAAAAATTATTATTCATTCTTTCTATAATAGCTTCATTCTCAAAGAATTCATCTGCTGGAAGTCCAGCATCTGCTCCTGAATCATTAATATATTTTCCAGCCAAGTCTAAATACAAACATTTTTTTGATTTTTGAAATGTAATATAGCAATTCGAGATAAGATCTTTAATTCCTATAATTCCACTTTCTTTAAAAGTATCATACACTTGTTTGGACGATGTCTTAATTTCCGCAGGATTAGGTTGTAAGTAATATAATAGTCCAGTTTCGTATGTGGACATCGCTCTTTCATCAGTAACTGTATTGGCTTCATCACTTTCTGCATAAACTTCTTCACTATCATTCATTAACTCTGAATCAGCTAGGCTGTAATCTTCTTCAATTCCTGTCGCCTCTACCGCAGCGGCATCTGCTGCTGCTTCAGCTTCTTCAGCAGCCTCTCTTGCCTCTTCAGCAGCTAGAATTGCTTCTACATCGGATTTATCCGATAAACTCTGCATATATGAGTTTGCTACAATTACAATTATGAAAATCAAAGCTAATGCAATACAAGTACTACCTATTTGTATGAAAACTTTTTTCTTTGAAATTATCCAATTTTTAAATTTTATAAAAGGGGAGAAAATAGAAAAGCTATGTGGGACATCAATGGAGATATTCATTTTGAAACTTTCAGAATCAGCTTCTTGGCTGTTGTCTTTTGAGCCGTTAGTGAAGTTGGTTTTATTTTGCTGTTCAAAAGCTGCTCTTTGAGCTCGCATAAACTCTTCTTGTTCCTTCTTCTTAATATATTCTTCTTGTTGCTGCTTACGTCGGGCTTGTTCTGTAAGAAATTGATCATAATTTTTACGTTTAATTGGATCGATTAAAGTTTCATATGCTTATCTAATTTTAATCATTATTTCATTTGCATCATTACCTTTATATCGATCTGGATGATATTTTTGAGCCAACCCTTTATATGCAAGCTTAATAATTTCTTCTGGTGCATCTTGAGAAATATGCAATATTTCATATAAATTCATAAATTATTTCTTTCATAAATTAGTTAAATGTCATCTTATTTAAATATCTGCGGCGTATGGTTCAGCCATCTTTAGATGGGTTGATGCCATGCTCGGTTCTCTTGAAAAATTCCAATTAAAAACAATCAGCGTGGTATGTATAAGTTTCAGCGCTTTATTGCTTACCGCTTGTCAAACTACTACGATAACGCGAAATCAACAAGCCAATACAGAGCAACAGCTCCAACAAGAAAAAGTCCAACAACCGAAACGTGTGGTCTTTTTTTTGGGTGATGGTATGGGCATCACCACGCTTACCGCTTCACGTATTTATGCTGTTGGTGAAGATGGTCAGTTGGCGATTGATCGGCTGCCTGAGTCTGCTTTTGTTCGTACCTTTTCTGAAGATGCGCAAGTCACGGACAGCGCACCTTCGATGGGCGCGTACATGACCGGTGTGAAGATGAAAAACGAGGTGATCTCGATGCAGACAGGGACGATTGCGGTTGAACCTGACTCAGTAGGGAATAACCAGTGCGCTAGTAACCCACAAAACAAAAATAAGCAAAACACACAGACTTTACTTGAATTAGCCAAAGCAAAGGGCTGGGGGACAGGGGTTGTGACCACAACGCGGATCACGCATGCCACACCAGCATCGACTTATGCGCATATATGCCACCGTGATGCTGAAAATGACATTGCATCACAGTTGGTCCCGAGCTCAAAAGGCGATGATTATCAACGCTATAACCTCAAACTCAAAGATGGAGTCGATGTGGTTTTAGGTGGAGGTAAGCGTCAATTTTTGCCTAAAGATGCAGGTGGAGAACGTACTGATGGGCGCAATCTAATTACCGAGATGCAAAAGGCAGGCTACCGCGTGGTTTTTGATGAAAACCAACTGTCCCAAGTGCAACTGGCGAAAAATGAAAAATTATTGGGTTTATTTAATCACAGCCATTTAAATTACGACTTGGATCGCACCAAGAAAAACTTGGCAGAGCCGAGTCTCAAGCAAATGACGCTGTCTGCTTTAGACATCCTGACGCAAAATAAAAAAGGTTTTTTCCTGATGGTGGAGGGCGGGCGTATAGATCATGCGCTGCATGACACCAATGTCAAACGTGCTTTACAAGACACGATTGCCTTAAATGATGCTTTAGAAGCAACCATTCAAAAGCTTAAACAAAGTGATCCTGAACTTAAAAATACACTGATTGTAATCACAGCCGACCATGATCACACCTTGGTTTTAAATGGTTATGCCAAGCGTACAGGAAAATACGTCGAAGGTAAGGAAACCAGTGTGCTTGGATTGGTAAAAAACTATGATCAAGCGGGCTTTGCTCAAGATATTCATGGTCAACCTTATCCGATTATCGGTTTTGGTACGGGCAAAAAACGCCCCACTCAAAACCGTATGGATGACTTGGTACTGAACTTAAAAGACACTGATGTCTGTCATCCTGTACAAGGGCCAAAGGCACCACAAGGTGAAAAATATAGTTTCACCTATCCTTTGGCTGAAACGGGTTGGTGTACGGGCACTGCTGCGGATGATTTCCAACAAGAAGCTGTGATTCAAACGGGCTATAAAGATAAAGAAACGCATGGCGGTGCAGATGTGTTTTTAGGTGCGATTGGTCAGGGAGCCGATCAGTTCTCAGGTAGCCTTGAAAATATTGAGGTCAATCACCTCATGCGTAAGATCACAGGCTTATAGCAGAGGGATATCACATGAAACATACTTTAAAAACCATCCCATACATGATGCTTCTGCTTACAGCGTCGATTTCTTCAAGTGCTTTGTATGCTGCGGACACCACAGTTACACCGACGAAAAGCGTTATATTCTTTTTAGGCGATGGCATGGGACCAACCACAGTGACGGCAAGTCGTATTTATGCTGTGGGGGAAAATGGCAAACTGGCCATGGACCGCATGAAGCACGCAGCACGGATTAAAACCTATTCTGAGGATGGTCAAACCACAGATAGCGCTCCCTCTATGGGCGCCTATATGACTGGGCAGAAAAATAAAAATGAAGTGATTGCCATGACAACAGGAACGGTTGCGGTCGAACCTGAAGAAGGAAAATTGCCGAATGGCAAAAGCTTAGCGAAAGCCATCAACCGTTGTCCAGAACAGGGCAGTAGTATGGTCGCAGGGATGCCTGCGTTAAGTATTTTAGAACTGGCAAAAAAGCAGGGTAAAGCGGTTGGCGTAGTGACGACGACCGAACTCACCCATGCCACACCTGCGGCAACCTATGCACATATCTGTCACCGTGATGCGCAATACGATATCGCGCTTCAAGCTGTTCCAAAAGGTAAAGCTTATAATCCAAACTTATTGGATGGTATTAATGTCCTTATGGGAGGCGGCTTAAATCATTGGACGCCTTATGATGCAGTCTCTAACCCCAAAGGGCGCTTGGATGGTCGTGATTTATTGGCAGAGTTTAAACAGCAGGGTTATCAAATCGTTTTAAGCCAAAGTGATTTGGCACAGACGGTCAATACTCAGAAAATTTTCGGCGTATTCTCCACACAGTCACATTTAAATTTTGATTTGGACCGACTCAAGAAGAATATAGAGACTGAACCGAGTCTGGCGGCGATGACCAGTAAAGCGATTGATGCACTGCAAGCACAGAGTCATGGACAAGGCTATTTCTTGATGGTTGAGGGTGGGCGTATTGACCATGCGCTACATGCCAATAATGCCAAACGGGCATTGCAGGAAACCAAGGCATTTAATGATGCAATTCAAACTGCACTGGATAAAGTGGATTTGAGCAATACCTTGATTGTAGTGACGGCAGACCATGACCATGTGATGACCTTTAATGGTTATGCCGCACGAACGGGTCAAACGACGGAAACTAATCCAGGTATTTTGGGGCTGAGCTATGACTATAATATTGCAAAAGAGCAAAATGCTTACAGCAAAGTGCTGGCTGATGGCCAAGTACATAATCCA
>NZ_DFDO01000279.1:0-610 GCF_002367915.1 Acinetobacter sp. UBA3025 | reverse complement strand
CTACATAATCCATACCGCGATGTAAATGGGGCAACAGGAACGACGCTTGTTTTTGGAAATGGTACGGGTAAACGTTTAGATATTCGTGACAGTATTAGCAACGAGCAAGCCTTTGCTGACGACTATAAACAAGAAGTCGGGGTACAACTGACGAAAAGCGAAACACATGGCGGCGGAGATGTGATGCTGTTTGCTGAAGGAAAGAATTCAAATCTATTCAAAGGCACACAAGAAAATACATGGGTATTTGAGCAATTGAAAAAGGCGTTTGGATTCTAATGGATACAAGATTTATACGGCCGTTCAAATTCAAAATGAAATTCTTAGCATTATCTTTCAGTTTGCTCAGTCCATGGGTATGGTCGGCCGATGAATATCGTATTGATTATCAGATTGAACGGTTGGATGCCAATGGGGTCACGACCATTCAAAAATACAGTGAGAAAATAATTCGAGATGAGCAAAATATTTGGATTGAACGTTTAAACACACAAACGCATGCTGACGAAGCCCAGATACATAGCAACGCTCATGTTTCTGCCAAAACAGACACCCATGAGCATGTGAGTTTTGACAGTGCAATTCAGTGGATGCAGCGCAAAGATGCAGT
>NZ_DFDO01000056.1:5305-12281 GCF_002367915.1 Acinetobacter sp. UBA3025 | reverse complement strand
CATACCGATGAAACCGTCCTGTCTGATACTCAAGCCATGCTCAATCCGGTTGGCAGTCAAGCGAGCTTAAGCTACCGCATTGCGACCTTGCAGCATAAGGTTTT
This sequence comes from Acinetobacter sp. UBA3025, assembly GCF_002367915.1. Lineage (NCBI taxonomy): Bacteria > Pseudomonadati > Pseudomonadota > Gammaproteobacteria > Moraxellales > Moraxellaceae > Acinetobacter > Acinetobacter sp. UBA3025. The sequence continues at coordinate 12,177 of NZ_DFDO01000056.1, read as the reverse complement.
TGAAGATTTAAAAGCAGGCAATCTGCGCTGGTTCGAAGCTGTCGACCTGCATGGTTGTACGGTCGAAGAGGCACGTCAGGCTGTGCTTCAGATTATCCAGATCGCCAAAGATGAAAACCAGAACGTGATCAAGATCGTACATGGCAAAGGGCCGGAAGCGATTTTAAAAACTTATGTCAACGGCTGGTTACGTCAGCACCATGATGTTCTGGCCTTTGTCAGTGCGCCTGAAAAACAGGGTGGCACTGGCGCAGTTTTAGTTTTGCTAAAACGTGCAGAAAAAAATCCAAAGTTTAAACAGTAAGCGGATTTACCCCCAAAATAAGGCATTGTAAAAGATTTCTGCTACAATGCCGTCCTTGTTCTATCTCAGTGTAAGTGAATACGTCATATGACTATGCAGCAATCCTACGCAAACATTCTTACTGCCGTTGGTGAAGATCTCAATCGCCCTGGTCTCAAAGATACGCCCGTGCGTGCTGCGAAAGCGTTTTCGTATTTAACCTCAGGTTATAGCCAGACTCTGGAAGAAGTGACCAATAGTGCGGTTTTTCCATCAGATAACCGTGAAATGGTTTTAGTGAAAAATATCGAATTTTATTCACTCTGCGAACACCATTTATTGCCATTTTATGGCCGTGTACATATTGCCTATTTACCTGAAGGCAAGGTATTGGGGCTGTCTAAATTTGCCCGAATTACTGAAATGTTTGCCCGTCGTTTGCAGATTCAGGAAAATCTGACCCAGCAAATCGCAGAAGCGGTTGCTGAAGTCACCAATGCACGTGGTGTGGCTGTGATGATTGATTCAGCACATATGTGTATGATGATGCGTGGTGTTGGCAAACAGGAATCGACGACGCGTACGGTGTCATTTATCGGTGACTTTAAAACCGATAAAGAAGTCCGCCGTGAGTTTTTAGGCGCTGTACCAGAAAGTTATTAATATAGATTCATACATGAAAGCCTCAATTGATATTGGGGCTTTTTTACACGATGAGGTTACGAAAATGTCATCTATTTGGATTGGGGGTCAAGGTTTAGGCCAGGCTGAAGAAAGTATCGATTATCCACGGCCAGACCGGCTGGTTAAAGGCAATCCTAAACGCCTGACCCAGAGTGCCTATCAACATCCCAATATGGATTGCGGAATCTGGCAATGTGAAGTGGGTGCCTGGAATATCGTATTTGCCGAGAATAAACAGGAATTCTTTCAGGTAATCGAAGGGATCGTCCGTTTACATGATGCTCAAAGACAATCCTTTGTTGAAATCAAAGCAGGTGAAGCCGGCATTATTCCACCCGGTTTTATTGGCACTTTTGAAGTGGTTGAAGCCGTTAAAAAATATTATGTCGTGGTAGAAAGTTAAAAGATAAGTACGAATTTCATATCTTTATCAGTTAAGGAATTTTGCAATCAATTCCTTAACTTTTCTACGTATTCATTCAATTTCTTAAAATTTTATCCCTACATTCTTTTCAAAAAGTTGTCTCATTAACTTAACTTCCCTAGTTTTAAAAATAAACAAATTGATGCTGCATAATTAATTTCCTGACTACATTTCCTGCCATGTTTAAATACAGATCTTTTGTTTAGAAAGCTGCATGATCCAAGTGTATAAATTCTGGAAACAGCCATGAGTAGAAAACAGCCTGATCCGCCTAAACGCCCTTCACGTGTTCATTCAAATAGTTTTGACTATAGTCTGGATTTTAAAAAAATTGATTTCCGTAAACGGCCGGACTTATACCGGATTGGACGCGGTGAGCAAGGCGTGCTTTTAGTAGAACCTTATAAGTCGGAAATTCTGCCCCACTGGCGTTTTGCAGATGCGGAAAAAGCCCAAGCCAGTAGTGAAAAAATTTATGCCCTGTTTCTAGAATATTTAAAACATGAAGATTTCGTCGGGGCCGATATGGCACGCAAGTTTTTACAAATGGGTTATACCCGCGCCCGACGTTATGCCAATCATAAAGGCGGCAAAAAATACGATGGTCCGGTTCCAGATGATAAAAAGGGTTTAAGTGGTGCGCATGGGCGTGAGGAATTGCCGCGCAGTTCTGAAGATCCGGTTAAAGCTGCTGCAGCGAAAATATTTAAACAAAAATGGGATGAAGCCAAAGTCCATCCCGAATATGTGCGGCAAAAACAGCAATTTCAGGCTGCAATTCAGCAGCAAATTTTAAATTAGACAGATGCTTTTTGTGTGCCCTGAATTTGAGAAGGTTGCGCCAGATAGACCCGGTTACGCCCTGTATTTTTAGCCATATACAGTGCAGCATCTGCGGCATCCAGGAATCTTTGGTAATCCGGATGACCATCAAATAACGCGCAGCCGATACTAACCGTGAGTCTAAATTGCTGTCCTTGAGCCGTACTGATCAGGCCATGCTCTACATATGTACGGATATTTTCAGCAATGTTCAGTGCGCGTCTTTCATCGGAATCGACCAGCAGCAGCAGGAATTCTTCCCCACCGACACGGAAGGCATAGTCACTGCCCTGAATATATTTCTGTAAGGCATCAGCAATAAATTTCAAGGCCAGATCGCCGGCTGCATGACCATATTTATCATTAATGGCTTTGAAGAAATCGGCATCAATCGCTAGCAAGGATAATGGTGTCTGGTTATCACGAGAGAAATTGATTTCACGTGAAATAATGGTATTTAAATAACGGCGATTCAATAACTGGGTTAGAGAGTCATTTCCAGATTCGATGTAATCTGCAACCTGGAATAATTGATCGACCAAGTGCTGTATTTCACGGTTTAAGTCACGAATACTTTGAATCAGATTCAGCATCTGATCTTTTTCAGTACATTCCAGCACTGCCTGATTCAGCGTATCGATCTGATAAATTCGCTCGATAATTAAATCGACCTGATCGGAACCGGTAAAGGCATAAGACGCCTTATGAATAAACCATAAGCCAAATTCTGACTTGGACAGCATTTGATGTCTAATGCCTGTAGTGCCAGAAAAGACCTTGAACATCAGCTCATTTTCCCAATCCAGCAATGAACTGCGCTGCTTATCTTTTTGTACCGCGACATCCTGCATTGCAGAAAATACCCGGTAACTGTGCTTCATTTCCTGATTCTGAACTGATTTCGCCTCATAGGAACGACACATAATTTCTGTGGCAAACCCCATGATTTGTACAATATAACTACAGGTAGTTAGCATGTTTGGCTGCGGATTTAAACTTAGCAATTCAAACATTTTGCGCTGAATTTCTCGTACACCGCGCATAATCAGCCAGGATGGAATCCCGATCCGCGCATGCACATGTCCAACGATATTCTGTTTTTGCACGGCCTCTGCATAACGCTTATTCAGCGCCACACTAAAACTTTCTGAAAGCCATTGATGTAAAGTATCGCGTAAACGCTGCTGAATTAGCTCATCAGTAAAATATTGAGATGCTTCTTCTTCCAGAAGCATATTTTTATAGAATTCTTCTACCAGTACCAAAGAGTGGTCTTGAATAAACTGAAATGCGTGTAGCAAATCATCCGATGAATAATTTTGACAGATCTGCTTCCACTGCTCCGCCAGCATAGCCATATACTCATTATTCATATAACTTTTCCCGATACTTGCGATTCGCAGTGATATTATGTGACAAATACAACAATATTCAGGTATTTTAACCCAATTACTGAATACAATCTTTGATAATATCGGTAGAAGTCTCCGAACATGAATTTATTTTAAACATTCAAATACAAGTCATTTGATCTATAAACTTCATTTACTCAATACTCGAGGTTATGTTAGCCAAATTAAAAATAATGGACTAAGCCCAGACTCCATTTTTCCCAGTCTTTCGATTCCTGTTGCTGATATTCCCAGCCCACCCGAATGGCATTTTGTGCATTCCAGGCATATTGCAACTGGTTTTTCAACTTCAGTTGCCACTGATGAGAATCTTCCCAATACGGCAGTTCCACCTGTACCAGACTATTGATCTGATCCGTCCAGATATTCTGACAACCCACCGTTGGCCCCATACCGACACGCCATCCTTTGTCAAGCGCTTTTCCGGCCTGCACATGATTTTGTAATTGCACATAGCAGAGATGTTCACGTGCTTCATTTGCCCAGCTATAGCCACCCTGAACCTGAAAATTGGCTACACCATGCTGCTGCTCGGTACTAAACTGGCCATGCTGATCCAGTGCTTCCTGTTTCCAGCCCAAACTAAAACCCCAAGATAATGGCGCTTTAAATGCATTGATCGGGTTATAGGAATTTACTGTAAGTAGATCCAGGTGGTCCAGCTTCACACGGTCATCACGGTACTGCAATGCACCATCCAGGAATAATAATTGGGTTCCTGTACGCAGCCCGCCTTGCGGATCCATGAGGTCATGATAAGCCTGACGATGACCGAGCTGCACAAAAGTCTCACCTTGTACTTGCCCAGTTTCAAGAACGATATTTCGGGCATGATGGCTTTGAACCGGATCTATTTTTGGACGCTCTGGCTGCCGGCGCTGTTTGTCTATCGCCAACTGACTTCTTAGGCCCAATAATTTGCGAAAGCGCGGCTGGGCAAAAGATTCATCGACTTCCTGGCGAAGAAAGTCCAGATATAAATGGTCATAGGCCATTTCCAGAATCTTGGCCTGATCTTCAGCCGGATGATGTTGCAGCCTGGCTTCCATTTCAGAGGTTTTTGCATAAGCCACCTGATGCGCAGTTTTTGCCAAGGATTTGCCATGTTGCCGGGCTTGAGCCAGCAATTGAGTTTCCAGTGCCGGACGGTAAATCTTCTTCCTGATCAGTCCCTGCTGTTCCACAACTTTTAAAGTTTCGACCGGAATCGCGGCGGTATCGAATTGCTGCTGCAAGTTCAGTTCAGGACGCACCAGATCCAAAAGCCCTAGTAGACGATAAGCACAGTTATCATTAATGAAATAATAAGGGAAACTTACCTGCTGCATTTCCCAGAGATGCTTCACCAGAAATCCGGTTTCTTCAGGCGTCAGATTAAGTTCATACTCCCATAAATCACGGCTTTCAAAGTCACCATATTCCTTGACTTTGCGGTAATAGGGCATCAAGGAATATTCACCCGGATATTGTCCGGTCAGTCCTTTCCAGGCAAAGGACCAGTTATCATTGCTGTCGACTGTGGCAGCATAATTGACCGCATAAGAAACCAGATTCAGTTGCTGCTGGTCTTTGGGATCCAGACGCAGCAAAGTATGACCAAACATGGAGCTGGGATTGCCCATATAATCGGTGGCATAAATCAGGGTCGCCTGATAAGGCTTGACTTCATTCATCCAGCGCTCAAAATCCGGACAACTCGCTTCAGGCAGTTGCTGTTCAGAAATATTCAGCTGTTGCATTAACCACTGACTACGTGCCGGGAATTTACATCGTACAGACTGATTGGGTTCTGCGGGCTCAAACAATGCCTGTATATTTTGCTCCAATTCAAGTTGCAGCTCTGTCTTGCCCTGCTTTGCCAGAAAATAACCAGGATAGCTGACTTCACTTTTTCCTTCAGCATTGGCATACATCAAACGCTTCCAGGTCGCAGTCTGGTGCAATTTTTTTTGTGTGGCTTGTTCTAGATAAGCTTGAATATCTGGAGAAATTTCGGATGCAAAACTTAGGGGACTCCACAGCAAAGCTGGGAGCAAAAAAGCATATTTCATTCAGTCAACGGTTCTTTTCAGTTTTTATTTATAAGAAAACCCTGCCAGGACAGCAGGGTTTTTACAGCGATACTTAGATATAAGCTTTTAATACTTCATCTTTAGCCATGACTGTTTGTAGAGTACTTAACACTTGTAAAGTATTCTGGTTTTCTTCTGAATAGATTTCAGAGAAATTCTGCTTAGATACAGTGAAGAAACGTGCTTTATCTTCTGCCTTGATATTTAGCAGTTCAGCCAGTACATTCAGGCTTTCACCTTCACCTACGGCCATATCACGTGCCAATGCCTCAGCATTTTCATTGGTAAAAGTCACGACTTGAGCCGTTACTGTACCGCCCTGGCTACATCCTAAAGTACCGAAAGTAATACCTAGCCACTGGTTAGTAAACAGCACGTTTGTTGTACCTGCAAGCAGCTTAGGAATAATGCCTGACTGGCCTGCCCATACCTGGCTACCAATACCACAACCTACATCTCTATCCGCCATCGCCATACCAGAACCCGTTGCCAATACCACAGCGAGCATAATCTTTTTTAACATACTTATTCTCCGGTTATTCTCATGCATCTTTTGTTATTACGCTAATGATGTAATCTTCATTACACATTCAGGAGATTAGCGGGAAGTCTAATTTGGCGCAATGAAAAAACTGTCTGATTTACATAAAGATAAACAGAATAGTTTTACCGGGTTTTTAGGCTCCAGTTACCTTGAGAATTACGCTGTCCTAGAATCTTTAATACCAGCACCAGACTGAGCAATAATAACAAGTACCAGGAACCTAATTTTGCCCAGCCGACCATATGCCATTTTTCTACCTGGCTTGGATATAGCCAGATCTGATAAAAGGTACTGATGTTCTCAGCCACCCAGATAATAAAGGCCAAGATCAACAGGACAGGCAACATCGGTAGCTGAAAAGCGTGCTGATTCAACTGAAACCGAATTCTGGTTTTCCAGAACATCACTACACTCCAGACAAATAACAGCAAACGATAGTCCGGAATGAAGAATTTGCTCATGAAGTTGATGTAGGACAAGACTGCCAAGGCCAGCATATGGCTAAAGCGCGGCAATTTTTCAAATGAGACTTGGTATAAGCGTAAGGAACGTGCAAAAAAACTGCCGACAGCCGAATACATAAAGCCGGCAAATAAAGGCACAGTCAGTATTTTAAAAATTGCAGGTTGCG
>NZ_DFDO01000056.1:0-5122 GCF_002367915.1 Acinetobacter sp. UBA3025 | reverse complement strand
ACAGTCAGTATTTTAAAATTGCAGGTTGCGGATATTGCCAGGATGCAATCGCCGGATGGGTCAGGAAAATTTCCATGACCATCGCCATGATATGGAACAAGGCAATCACCTTGGCTTCGGCCCAGGATTCCAGTTTGGTATAGAGCAATACCACCTGAATCAGTAAAGCGAAAAATAATAGATAGTCATAGCGGTAGAAACCGTAAAATAGTTCACTACCCATCGATGCGGTTTGTGCAAAAGCAAGCAGGAGCAGAATCCCAAATAAGGCAGCCGAAGCTGCCTTATAGGTAAATTCAAACCCTGATTTAAAAAAGTCGATCAAGGTTTACATCCTAAAGATATTTAGCGCTGTACTCATGTACGGTATCAATAAATACTTTAGGATTGGCTGGATCCACCCATTGGGTAATGCCATGACCTAAGTTGGCTACATAACCGGTTGTTTCACCGTTGGCATAGGCATCATCCAGCATCAGCTTGGTCGCTTTAGCAATCGCGTCCGGAGTGCCATATAAAGTTGCCGGATCCAGGTTGCCTTGTAACGCAGCACGACCTGCAACAGTCTTGCGTGCAACATCGAGCGGTGTGGTCCAGTCCAGACCAAAAGCATCTGCACCGGTCGCAACCATTGGCTCTAGCCATTGACCGCCACCTTTGGTAAACAGAATTACTGGAATCTTGCGACCGTCTTTTTCACGTTGCAAACCTGCCACAATTTTCTGCATATAATTGAGTGAAAATTCAATATATTCACGATGCGAAAGTGCCCCACCCCAGCTATCAAAGATCTGCACCGCCTGAGCACCGGCATCAATCTGTGCATTTAGATATTCGGTCACAGCATCTGCTAAACGCTCTAATAAAGCATGCAGAACTTCTGGCTGTGCGTACATCATGTTTTTAGTGAAGCGGAAATCTTTACTCGAACCCCCTTCAACCATATACGTCGCCAAGGTCCACGGGCTGCCGGAGAAGCCGATCAATGGTACTTGCTCACCCAAAGCCGAACGAATGGTCGACACCGCATTCATTACATAATCAAGGTCAGACTTGGCATTAAATTTGGGTAAATTAGCCACATCCTGTTCAGTCCGCACAGTTTTGTGGAATTTCGGACCTTCACCTGCTTCAAAATAAAGACCCAGACCTAAAGCATCCGGAACAGTCAGAATGTCCGAAAATAAAATGGCCGCATCCAGCTCATAACGGCGTAAAGGCTGCAAAGTCACTTCACAGGCAAATTCAGTATTTTTGCAAAGAGAAAGGAAATCCCCTGCTTTGGCACGTGTTTCTCGATATTCTGGTAAATAACGGCCTGCCTGACGCATCATCCATACAGGGGTAGTATCTACAGGTTCACGTAACAATGCGCGTAGAAAACGATCATTTTTTAAGGTCGTCATTCACTTTCCTATCTATCTTTGATATTGCCCACATCATAACAAAATGACTGCATTTTGAATAACTTCTCATGACTTTAAAAACCGATCATGTTAAGTGATCAAATGTGAGGAATTACACAAAAGAACTACTGCATCTCCACATTTTTTCTGTAATACTTATAGTGTTTTTTCACATAGTTAACGAAATATTTTTAAGGTTGAGTTACATGTTCGTTCGCACAATGCTCGCTGTGAGTCTAGGTTGCATTTTCGCAGGTACTGTTTTCGCTGCGTCTAATGCTGAACAACCATTAAACCCCCAAGTTGTCACTGATGTTGCGGTTCAGGATCCGATTGATCCTTTAGCGACTGAAGCTTCGGCAGCACAAGCAGAAACTCGAATTAGTGCTCAAGAACAACAAGATCTGAAGAAAGCTTCTGAAGCATTAGATGTATTACAAGATACTGAAGACCAGACTGCCAATATCGGTGCTGCTCCAACCACGACTAAAGCACCGACAAATTCTGCTGCTGCGAAAGCATCTTGGACTTTAGACGGCCTTAATAATGCAAGCTGGTATGAAGATATTGGTAAAGGCCAATTTCCGGTATATGCACGTGCGCATGTCATGTTGAATAATGCCCATGCTTCTCCAGGTGCGATTGACGGTACTAGCGGTAAAAATACCTTGAAAGCGATCGCATCTTTCCAGCAAATGAATGGCATTAAACCAACAGGTACGTTGACTCAGGAAACTTGGGATGCCCTATTGGCTAAACAGGGTTCTAAGCCTGCTTTTGTTGAATACACCATCACTGAAGAAGACCTGAAAGGTCCTTATGCCGAGTCTATTCCTTCTGACTATGCCTTACAGGCAAAAATGAAAGGTCTGTATTACACTCGCGTAACTGAAATGCTGGGTGAAAAATTCCATATGGATGAAGACTTTTTGAAAAAGTTAAATCCAAAAGCTACCTTTAAGAAAGCTGGGGAAAAGCTGATTGTTGCCAATATCCGCAATGAAGTTCCTGAAGATATTCATTTAATTGTGGCGCATAAAGGTGCTAAGCAGCTTTATCTGTTCAATAGCCGCAACCAGATGATCGCTTCTTTCCCTGCAACGATTGGTAGTTCAAGTACTCCATCGCCAACAGGAACTTATAAGGTGACTGGCGTAGCGAAAAACCCATGGTATAGCTACTCGCCATCTAACTTCGTTCAGGGCAATAACAAGAAACCACTTTCTTTACCACCTGGTCCAAACGGTCCTGTAGGTAATATCTGGATCGGTTTAAGCAAAAAATCATTTGGTATTCACGGTACGCCAAATCCATCTGCAATCTCTAAAACTGCGTCACATGGTTGTATCCGTCTGACTAACTGGGATGCGAATGATTTAGGCCGTAAAGTGAAATCAGGCGTAACTGTCCGTTTCCTTGAATAATCTTTATTTAAATACCTAAGCCCGCTTACGAGTGGGCTTTTTTATACCTGCTTTCTCTTATATCGTTGCAAAAATGCAATGATCTGTCGCCTGTTTATAATTTTTTAAGAATTAAAACAACGTTATGATGATCTCAAGTTAAAAATTAAAGTGAGATAAATTCATGAAAGCTTTTCTACATCCAAGTGAAAATCGTGGTCATGTAAAAATGGGCTGGCTGGAGTCTAAACATAGCTTCTCATTTGGCAACTGGTACAATCCGAACTATATGGGCGTGAGTGCATTACGCGTTATTAATGATGATATGATTGATGCACATCAGGGCTTTGGTACCCATCCGCATGACAATATGGAAATCCTGACCTGTGTACTAAAAGGTACGATTACCCATCAGGACAGTATGGGCAATCATGGCGGCATTGCCGCAGGTGAATGGCAACTGATGAGTGCTGGAACCGGTGTACGTCATAGTGAAATGAACCAGGGTGATGAACAGGTGCATCTCCTGCAAATCTGGATCATTCCGAATGAACGCGATGCTCAGCCGAATTATCAGCAAATTCGTCTGGATGCAAAAGAGCAACCGAATCAATGGCATTTAATCTGTGGACCAAATAACAATGCACCCATGCACATTCGTCAAAATGCAGAAGTCAAAACCGCAGTGATCCATAAAGGCCAAAGTCTGGACATCAAAGCGACTCAGCATATCAATTATGTACATGTGATTTCTGGCTCAGTACAAATTGCAGAATATACAGTTGAAGCTGGTGGTGCGATTGCCTTTATGGATGAGGCAGAAATTAAGGCGATTGAAGATGCACAAGTGATCTGGTTTGATTTACCAGAAGCTGCTCATTAAAACTTCTATTTATATTCAGTCTATGCCGACTCATCATTTTGATCAGTCGGCATTTTTATGGAAAACATATAAAAATAAAAGTGATTCATTCTTTATAAGGATTTGAACTTCAAAATACCGCTATACAAATTAAACCAATTCACATCAGTTTTTTACCGAACAACAGCAAATTTTGGGCGAAGATTGAGCTGATCCATTTTGATTGGATCAATATAGCGAATGGCTGTTCTGGTCATTATCTTGTATAGATTAAACAGGTGTATGCACCTTTTCATTTATTCTGAATAAACCGAAGAGCACATCTAATGAACCAGATTTTAGAAATCCAAAGCAGCCAGCAACAAGCTCTGCACTTTCTATTAAATTTTTTAAAACAACAGCAATATCAGTTTACCGCCATTACCCCACTTTCTCATCAACGGATTCTGGATCGCAAAAGAAGCGAAAAAAATAAACAGAAAACCCTACAGGATATCTTTGGCTGGAATCTGGAATTTACAATTACTGATCTTGATCCTGTTCTTTTTTCGTTATTGTTAGAACATCAGCTTCTAGAAGTTCAGGATAATACATATAAAAGTCTGATCAGAGTCGCTTCACTTGAAGACGAATTATTTATTCATTCAGCCTTTCCTACGACCCAACAGGACGCTGTTTTTTTTGGTCCTGATACTTACCGTTTTGCCTATCATTTAAAGCAGTATTTATCTTTCCAGGCCAATTCTTTTAAACGGGCGGCTGAAATATGCTGTGGCACTTCTGCTGCTGCAATTCATATAGCTAAACATTTTCCAGATCATAAGGAAATCTTTGTCGCAGATCTGAATCCGAAAGCCCTTCTCTATAGCCAAATTAATATCGACTTTTCAGGTTTTGATACGATTCATCCTGTGCAAAGTAATTTATTTTCTGGTCTTGAAGGTCAGTTTGACCTGATTTTTGCCAATCCTCCTTATTTAATTGATCCAGATCAACGGCAATACCGTCATGGAGGCAATGAACTGGATGGCAATGAATTGTCTTTTAAGATTATCAAACAGGGTTTACAGCGACTCAATCCTAATGGACGTCTATTTTTATATACTGGCGTCACTATTTGTCAGGATGGCAATCGCTTCTTGCAGCATCTGGAAGCTTTGATGAAGCAGCACCAAAATATTGACTGGTCTTATGAGGAAATTGATCCGGATATTTTTGGTGAAGAGTTAGAACAATCGGCTTATCAACATGTAGAAAGAATCGCGCTGGCCCTACTTAAGTTCGAAGTCAAAACTGATAGAACATGAAATTTCAGCTGGGATTGAGGCCATCTTTAAACTGCGGCCTAATTAAAACAAATAAAAATTAACTCAACCCGCATCACATTTAAGATTATTTATTATTAAAAATTATATACTTAAATTAAATATTAGTTCTATTGTATCGACACT